>JAPLKL010000043.1 GCA_026388095.1 Elusimicrobiota bacterium
GACCGGGTCCTCTATCCCATCCAGGACGCCAAGGGCTCGGTGGTGGGCTTCGGAGCGCGGGCCCTGGGCGAGGCCATGCCCAAGTACCTCAACTCTCCCGAGTCCCCCGTGTTCTCCAAGGGGCGCGTCCTTTACGGACTCTGCCTCGGCCTGCCGGAAGTGCGCAAGCAGCGCCGCGTGGTCCTGATGGAAGGCTACATGGACGTGATGGCCGCGCACCAGCACGGCCTCAAGACCGCCTGCGCGCCGCTGGGCACCGCGCTGACCGTGGACCAGGTCGCCTTGGTCAAGCGCTACGCCGGCGAGGCGGTCGTGGTCTTCGACGCCGACCAGGCCGGAGAGAACGCCGCCCTGCGCAGCGCGGAGCTGCTGCTGGCCGAGGGGCTGGGCGTCTGCGTGGCGACCGTGCCCCAGGGCAAGGACCCGGACGAGTTCCTGCATGCCCACGGCCTGCCGGCCTTCCAGAAATGCCTGGCCGGGGCCGTGGACCTCGCCCAGTTCCAGACCGAGCTGGCTTTGAAGCGCCGCCCCGGGGCCCTAAGCCCGACCGAGAAGTCCGCCGTGGCCCGGGCGGTGCTGGAGACCATCAGCCGCTGCCCGGACGAGATCGTCAAGAGCGGGTGGCTCACGCGCCTGGCGCAGAGGCTCAAGATCGACGAGGGCTCTCTGCGCCTGCAGCTCGCCAAGCGCGGGCATGTCCGTCCGCTGCGGCCGCCCTCCGCCGGGACGGCGCCTGCGGTGCTCCCGCAGGCCGCCTTGGCCGGCGGCGAGGAGGACATCCTCACCGACGTCTTCATGGAGCCGGGGCTCTTCGCATTGGTGCGGGAAGAGGATTTTTCTTCCGAGACCGGCCGGCGCATATGGCGGGCCCTGGCCAAGCTGCAGCCTTGGCCGGGCGACTGGTCCCGGAGAGTGCGCGAGACGCTCGCGCCGGAGGAGAACTCTCTGGTCCAGAGGCTCCTGCTCAGGTCGGATGAGTTCGACCGGACCGAAGTGGCGTCGCGCCTGGATGCGACGCTGGCCCGGCGGCGGGCTCAGACCCGATGGGAGGAGCTCCGCCAGGCTTTGAGCCGCGACGGCAGGCTCGGCGAGGTCCAGCAAGCCGAATACTCCCGGCTCATACGTGAATTGAAAGGTTCGCCGAAGAAATGAATGGGGCTACCATGCCTGATCCGGTCAAGGCCGGTTGGGCGTCTTGGAATTGAGTATGGTGTCCCCGTAATTGCGGAGGACGTGCATTAGGAGAGACGCCCATGGCACTGCATGCGAGTCAGGCGATCAGGAATCTCGTCGCGCTGGGTCAGGAGCACGGTTATCTCACCCTCGATGAGATAAGCCGGACCCTGTCCATGTCCAACGTGAGCTTCAAGGAGGTCGACGAGCTGATGAGCACGCTCGAGGACCTCGGCATCGAGATCGTGGACCACAAGAAGTCCGCGATGACCACGGTAGTCGAGAAGGGGCGCTTCGCCGAGGAGTGGGGCGCGGGCTCGGACATCTCCAACTCCATCCGGATGTATCTCTCCCAAATGGGCCGCGTGCCGCTGTTGAGCCGTGAAGAAGAGGTCACCTTGGCCCGCAACGTCCGCGAGCGCGAGAAGGAGCTGCGCCTGCTGGTGCTGGAGTCGCCGGTCACCCAGCGCGAGATCCGCTCCTGGGAGACCTTGATCGAGGCCCAGGAGATGACGCCCAAGGAGCTCATGCCGCGCGGCCGCAAGACCGCCTCGGAGCTCTCGGGCATGCGTCGGCGCATGAAGTCCGTGGCCGATTTCATCGGGAAGTCCGAGAAGGTGATGAACGCCCTGCGCGAGAAGCTCAAGAACCCCAGGCTCAAGCCCCTGGCGCGCATCAAGCTGACCAAGGTCATCGAGGCCCGCAACAAGCTGGTCATCGCCAAGATCGTGAGCCTCAATCTCAACCAGGACAAGATCAAGCGTCTGACCAACAAGATCAAGAACCTGGCCGCCAAGATCCATGAGTGCCGCGACGAGTTGGGGCGCTATCACCGCCGCTTCGGCATGAGCTTCGAGCAGCTGCGCGCCTACTACAACCAGGTCAAGAAGGGGCGCATGAAGCCAGACGCTTTCCGGGCCAAGACCGGCTATTCGCCCACGGCGGTGGAGGCGGCCCTGGAGAACATGCAGGGCGTGGCCGACCACCTGGCGCGCCTCCAGCACACCTTGCCCATCTCCGTGGACACATTTCTCGAGCTCAACGACAAGATCGTGGCCCTGGAGAACGTCATCTTGATCGACAAGCTCAAGCTCATCAAGGCCAACCTGCGCCTAGTGGTCTCCATCGCCAAGAAGCACGTCCACTCCAACATCGAGCTCTCCGACCTCATCCAGGAGGGCGGCCTGGGGCTGATGAAGGCGGTCGAGAAGTTCGAGTACAAGCGGGGCTTCAAGTTCTCCACCTACGCGACCTGGTGGATCCGGCAGTCCATCGACCGCGCCATCGCGGACCAGGCGCACACCATCCGCATCCCGGTGCACATGAAAGAGTTCATCTCCAAGCTCACCAAGGTCACGCGGCGCTACCGGCAGGAGCTGGGCCGCGACCCGAACCTTGAGGAATACACCCGCTTCCTGCACATCTCCATGGACAAGGTCAAGCACGTCCTGAAGATCATGCAGGAACCGGTGTCCTTGTCCACGCCGATCGGCGAGAACGAGGATTCCTATCTGGAGGACTTCATCGAGGACCGGGCCGAAGCGGCGCCGTCCAATTCCGCCAGCTCTTTCCTGCGCCGCCGCGAGGTGGAGAAGGTGCTCGCGACCTTGACCGGCCGGGAGGCCAAGATCATCAAGCTGCGCTTCGGCATCGACTCGGGTTATCCCCGGACCTTGGAGGAGGTGGGGCGCATCTTCCGGGTGACGCGCGAGCGCGTGCGTCAGATCGAGGCCAAGGCCATCCGCAAGCTGCGCCATCCTTCCCGCAGCAAGTCCCTGCGGGACTACCTGGAGTAGCCATGAGACACCAGAACGCCAGAAAACCGGGTCCCTGATGGCTATCGGCGCCTGAACTTTTCCGATGATAGCCCCGGACTTGACCGCCGCCGCCGGCCGTAAGGAAATCCGTCCGGCCGGTGCCTGCGGAACTTCCGATACCGCAGGCGCCGGCCTGCGGGGAGGAACATGACCCGCCGGCTCGTCATCGCGGGGGGCTTCCTGGCTTCGCTGGGCCTGCTAGCCTATCTCATCGGGGGCCGGCTTACGGCCCTGCTGCGCATCGGCACCCAGTTGGACTGGTCGTACGTGGCCGCGGCGGTGCTTTGCGCGCTGGCCAGCTATTTCATGGTGGGGCTGGTTTTGCGCCAGGTGCTGGCCCTCCTCGGGCATTCCCTGCCCTTCCCCGTCGTGCTGGGCATCGCCTTGGTCTCCACCTCGGTCAACTATTTCGTCTCCACCGCGGGTGTCAGCGGATTCGCGCTCAAGGCGCACCTGCTGCGCAAGAGGCAGGTCCCCTACGCCACGACCGTGATGGCGGCCGTGGTCAGTTCAGCCATCCTCTATTTCGTCCTGGCCGGCATCCTCGGCCAAGGGCTGATCTATCTTTTCATGCACCTGCAAGGGGCGCGCATCGCCATCATGGAGGGGATCGTGGGGCTGGGTCTGCTGCTGGGGACCGCCATCGTCCTCATGGTCTTCGTCTTCAACCACAAGCTGCGCGGCCGCGTCATGCGCAGCGCCTTCCACCGTCTCAATCGGGTGGTCTTCTCCTTCTCCAAGCGGGATATCCCCCGTGAGGAGTTCGTGGAGTTCGAGCACCAGCTGGCCGCGGGACTGGGCACCATCCACCACCACAAGGGCAGGCTCACCAAGGCCATAGCCTTCACCGGGCTCGACTGGGTCTTGGCCATGCTCACCCTGCATTTCTGCCTGTGCGCGGTGGGGATGGTGCATATGCCGGTCGGCCACCTCGTCGCCGGCTTCAGCGCCGGCCAGGCCACGACGCTCATCCCGGGCCTGCCCGGAGGCCTGGGCGCCATGGAGGGGTCCGTAGCCGCGACTTTCAGCGGCCTCGGACTGGACTGGGACGACGCGCTCATGGCCGTCCTGCTCTACCGCGTCGCGTACTATCTCATCCCCGGCATCCTGAGCGTCTTCGTCCTGTGGGGCCTGAAGATGTCCGAGCCTGACCTCATGGCTCAGACGGCGCTCGATACCGAGACCCTGCCGGAGGAGCTCAAACGCAAGGCGCGCGAGCTCGAGCACAGCCAGCCCTGGCCGCATGCGCATCGGCAGGGAAGGGATTGAACGCATGAAGCGATGGACTGTCCTGCCGCTCCTGGCCGCCGCCACGTCCCCGGCTGCGGCCGAAACCTTCACCTTCACCGCGCGGCCCAGCCGGTTGGCGCGACAGCCGCCAAGCCTCAGCTCCAAGCGAAGCCGAGCTAGCAGAGGTCCACACCGCAGACACCCCAGCAGGGGACGCCGCCGAAGAAATAGGCACTGACCAGGTGATAAACGGGGCCCGCGTCAATGAGTGCGCGGGCCCCGTCAGCCTCCGGCAGGAGGACAGCAATATGCGGATTTGCTAGAATCCAAATAAGAGACACATGGACACCACTAGCAAGACATCGGGGAACCAGACCCGCATCCTCGCTTCAATCGTTGCGTCATCAGAGGATGCCATCTACGCCAAGACCCTGGATGGGATCATCACCCAGTGGAACAAAGGTGCTGAGAAGATATACGGATACACAGCGAAAGAGGCGATAGGCCAATCGGTCTCCATTCTGACCCCGCCGGATCGCAACGATGAGCTGCCGGGCATTCTCGCCAGAATCCGCAAGGGCGAGCATGTGGAACATTACGAAACGGGGCGCGTACGCAAGGACGCCTCTCTTGTCTACGTGTCCATCTCCATCTCGCCGATTCTTGACGCTAAGGGGGTGGTCACCGGTGCCTCCACGATTGCCAGGGACATCACTGGGCACCGGCGCCTCGAAGAGGCTCTCCGCAAGAACATACAGCTTGAGTCCGCCAACAAAATACTTGATTCCTTCGGCCGTGCCATCGCTCACGAGTTGCGCAATCCACTGACAGTTCTCAAGGGCAACGTCTTCCTTCTGCTTAAAAATTATGGGGACAAGCTGGACTCCCAAGGGAAGAACATCCTAGAGATGACGGGACATGCGGTCGATAGGATAAGCGGGATCGTCGCGGACCTACAGGACCTCTGTAATGCCTCTTGCCCCGAGATACACTGCGAGTCAGTGGATTTGAGTTCTTTTGCCCATGCGGAAGCTGCCCGCCTCCAAGCAAGCAGTCCCAAACGGCGCGTGGATTGGCGCATCGCTGATGGCTTGGTTGCCAAGGGCGATGCCGGGCTCTTGCGCATGGCGTTATCGAATCTGCTCAGAAACGCCTGGAAGTTCACGGCGAAGACCGAAAAGCCAATCATAGAATTCGGGATGTCCCCACGCGACGGAGTGCCCGTTTATTTCGTAATGGACAATGGAGCGGGTTTCGACATGGCTGACGCCCACAAACTTTTCCAGCCATTTTCCAGACTCCATGGGTCGAATGAATTTGTGGGTACTGGCATCGGCCTGACTATCGTCGAAAATGTCATCCGCCGCCACAACGGACGCGTGTGGGCCGAAGGCAAAGTCCAGGAAGGAGCGACCTTCCGCTTCACGCTCGCCGCGGAATGGCCTGGACCAATGCCTGAAGTACGGGCTACGTGAAGCCCATTTATCTGCAGTAGCGGCCTGGGGCAGGCCGCCCTATGCCACGCATTTCGTGATGCCGGGAGGAGACTTGCTGACCCTCTCGAAGTTGCTGGGGCATTCAACGACCACTATCCCTAAAAGGTCTGGTCTGTGCGTCCCGCCCGCGATTAGCTAGAATCCCTGTATGGGTCTCCGGGACTGCCTGGCCGCCGTCTTCACCCCGACCTTGCTCTGGCTCTATCCGTTCATTTTGGCGGCCATCCTGCTCATCTACGCGGCGGCGCCCCCGGCTCGCCGGCGCCTGGCCGCCGCCGCGCTCCTGGCTTTGGCTTCGGCCGCGGGCCTGCTCGCGGCCGCGGTCCTGCGCCGCGTCGGCTTCGCGCCGGACGCCGGCTTCTACCGGATCACCCATGGGCTCTCGGCCTTGCTCCTGGCTCTGGCCGCCATCAACACGGCGGCCGCCACGGCCTTCGACATCATCTTGCCGGCCCTGCGCCTGCCCCTGCCGGCGCTCCTGAGCGACCTGGTCCTGGCCATCGTCTACGTCGGAGCCGCCCTGACCGTAGCCGGACACGAGGGCGCCAACCTCACGGGGATCCTGGCCACCTCGGCCATGGTCACGGCCGTGGTCGCCTTCTCGTTGCAGGACACCTTGGGCAACGTCATCGGCGGCATGGTCCTGCACTTGGAGAGCTCCTTCGCTCCCGGGGACTGCATCCGCGCCGGGAAGGACGAAGGCATGGTCCGTGAGATCCGCTGGCGGCAGACCACGCTGGACACGGGCTCGGGCGACATCATCGTCATCCCCAACAGCACCCTCATGAAGGGGACCGTGACGGTCCTGGGCCGCGCCGGCGGGCCGCCGCTGCGCAGCCTTATGAAGATCCCTTTCAACGTGTACTATGACCGGCCGCCCAACGAGGTCATCGCCGCCGTGGAGGCGGCCCTGCGCGCCGACCCGCCCCCGGGCGTGGCCGCGGACCCGGCGCCCGGTTGCGTTCTCCTCGACTTCGCCGAGAGCCATGCGGTCTATGCCGCGCGCTATTGGCTCACCGCCATCGACCGGCCCGAGGCCACGGCCTCCGAGGTGCGCGTGCGCATCTACTACGCCTTGGCTCGAGCCGGCATCAAGCTCTCCATCCCCAGCCGCTCCATCGTCGTCACCCAGAAGGACGCCGACGTCCAGGAGAGCAGGGGCCGCTTCGAGCTGGAACGCCGCATCGAGGCCCTGCGCGGCGTGGACTTGTTCCGGAGCCTCAACGACGAGGAGATCCGCACGCTGGCCGGCCGCCTCAATGCCGCCCCGTTCGCCCGCGGGGAGGCCCTCACCCGGCAGGGGGCCCCGGACGACTGGCTTTACATCGTCTATGACGGAGAGGCCGATATCCGCCTGCACGCCTCCGGCGGCCAGGCTTTCCAGAGCGTGGCCCGGCTCAAAGCCGGCGCTTTCCTGGGGGAGATGAGCCTCATGACCGGCGAGCCGCGTTCGGCGACGGTCGTGGCCGTGACCGATATGGGCTGCTACCGCCTTGACCGGCAGGACTTCAAGGACATCCTGCTCCACCGCCCCCAGATCGCGGAAGCCATCTCGTCGGTGCTGGCCCAGCGCAAGCTGGAGCTCGAGAGCGCGCGCGAAGGCCTCGATGAGGAGGCCGGCCGTCAGCGCCTGCAGAGCGCGCAGGGCGATCTGCTCTCGCGCATACGCAGCCTGTTCGCCCTGGGCTGAGGGCCGCCATAGCGGCCTCGGTTTGGAATAAATCCGATACATCCTCCAGCCATAACATAAGCAGCCCGGGACGGAGATGAGGCCCATGCTTTGCGCGACCAAGATCGGGATCTGCCTGGCTTTGGCCGCGCTCTGCCCGGCCGGGGCCTGGGGCGAGCCACCGCTGGGGCCGGGCCCGGATCCCGCGCCGGCGCTCGGCGAGCGCTGGGACGGAGCCGTGGCGGGGACGGTCCAGCCGGCTTATCGCTTCGTGGAAGGGATATCGGACGGGGTCTATGATTTCATGCGCGAGCACGTCATCGGCAGCATCATGCCGGGCCGCATGACCCGCAACCTCAAAGCCGCCCCCCGAGAGGATTCGGCCCCGCTGTTCGAGCAGAACCTGCGCGGGAAGGAGTCGCGCTTCCTGCAGCGCGCGCGCGAGGCCTATCCGGTCCTGGACGACAGGGACGGCCCCCCGGATCCGGTCCGGTTCCAGCAATGGCGCTCCTGGGCCGTCGAGGAGCAGGTCAGCGTGACGGTCGACGCGCTCAAGGACACCCTGCTCGAGCGCTACCAGCTCGAGCTCTTCGGCCGTTCCGCCCAAGCCTACGCCCTGCAGCGGCGCAACTGGGACCCTGGCCTCGTGACCATGGCCGGGCTCGTGGGCGGCGCCCTCCTCTACGTCAACGGCATGCACGCCGTGGCCCATATGGGCCGCTGGTCGCTCGCCGTGGACCTGCGCTCCGGAGCGCGCCTTCGGCAAGCCCTGCAGAACGGCGCCTCCTCCGGGAGGCTGGCGGGCTTGGAGCTGGGCTACCGGGACCTGCCCCTGGCTTTGGCCGCGGAATGGGGATCGCAAGGCGGCCGCTTGCGCGGCGAGCGCGTGGGGCTCATCTACCGGCTCCGGTACTGAGCTCAGCGGTAGGGGATGAAGGCCGCTACCTTGTCGGGGCCGCCGTTGGTGCAGTCGGCGTAGAGGGGCTGGCAGTGGTCGCTGCAGCCCACCAGAGCGCCGGAGCCGTCCGGGTCCGGGGCCACGACCTCGATGTGCCCTGAGTCCCGGCTGAAGCACTGGCCGCGCTGGTAGACCAAGATGGTCCCGGGCAGAAGCTGGGCGGGGTCTTCGGGGACGGCCACTTCCTTGAGTTTGATCGCCGCGAGCTTGTCCGGCATGTCTCTAGCCCAGAGGGTGAACTGGAAGGCGCGGTCGCCGTAGCCGGAGTCGATGCCCAGCGCGTACCAACTCCTGGCCGCGCCCGGGTCGTTGTCGCTCTGCACGATATCCGCGGCTTCCAGCGCTTCCGCCACGCCTTCATAGCAATGGCCGACGGTGCCGCGGCGCTTGGCCACGGCGCGGGCCGCCGCCGCCAGAGCCGAGGCGCGGTCCTGGTCATAGGCCTCGGCCGGGGCCGCGGCCTGAGCCGAGACTTGGGGGACTTCGGCTGGCGGCGCGTGCGCCCCCACCTCGGCGGAGGTGCGCGCGAGGGCTCCCGCGGCCGCGGAGAGGTCAAGCCTGTGCGTGCCGGCATCCGCGGCAGCGCTTGAGGAGCAGGCCAGCAGCAGCAAGGTCAGGAGGCTCATATCCCTAGCATAGGCCGAGCGGCCCGGCTCTTCCCGGGCCCGGGGACCCGGGTCGGGCTGGGCCCTAAGGCCCAGGAGCTTTCGCGAACCTCGTCCAAAAGCTTATGAGCCAGCCGAGCGCGAAGGCCACATAGGCGATCAGGCTCTCGACCGGGTGATCGAGCTTCGTCGCCTGGCCGAGGTTGAAGCGGAACACCTGATGGAATATGTCGAAGAGCAGCAGGAAGGTCGCGGCGCCGAACCAGAGGAAGTAGGCGGTGATGACGGAGAAGGTCTCCTCCCGGCGCTGCGGCGCCAGCCAATAGCTCTTGTTGGGCAGGTTGATGCGGGAGTCCGGGTACTTGGGCAGCGACCAAGTCGTGGCCGAGAAGAGCAGGGCCAGCAGAGCGGCCGCGATGATGTCCGTCCAGACGAGCGCGCCTTTGGGCATCCAGCCGTTCGGGGCGCCGGAGGCGCCGAAGTGCGAGGCGACCCTCGCGGGCAGGAGCGGATGATAGTATAAGGCCTGGGCGACGCACAGGGCCCCTGTGCCCAGGAATACCATCAGAGGAAGCTTCCGTCCCGTCATGTGTGATATCATACTTCACAAGTGAGGGGGTGGCTATGGCAGTCAAGATCACGGCGCGATACATGGGCGACGATACGGTGGAGCTGGAGCACGGTCCCAGCGGCAAGAAGATCCTGACGGACCTGCCCGCGGACAACGGGGGCCGGGGCCGGACCTTCTCGCCCACCGACCTGTTGGCCGCTTCGCTGTCTTCCTGCATCCTGACCATCATGTCCATGTCGGCGAAGAAGGACGGCCTGGACCTCAAGGGATCGTCGGTGGAAGTGGAGAAGGAGATGCAGTCCAGCCCCCGTCGCGTGGCGCGTTTCGTCGGCCGCATCGTGCTGCCGGCGCACCTGTCCTCGGCGCAGAAGGAGAAGCTCAAGGCCTACATCAAGGCCTGTCCGGTGGGCGGCAGCCTGCATCCGGACGTCAAGGTCGACCTTGCGGTCGAATGACGGACCTCGCTGCGGAACCTTTGTGTGCACTGCCAGCAGACCGCATGCCGTCCTGACATTCCGACGGGCGAAGCCCGTCGGAATCCCGCGCACGGGGCGCGGAACAGATGAACTGTGTCCGGACATAGTATGTCCCAGACACCCTCAGGGTGTCTGGGCGGGTTCCGGCGCTGCGCGCCGGAACCTCAGCAGCGGCAGATTCGGGTGAGGCCGAGATGGTCCCGTTCTCTAAGGAGGCCATAGGTTGAAGCTCCTATCCCGCCGGGGCATCGACCCCAAAGCATGATCCCCGAGCGCATCGTCTCAGGCGGCCAGACCGGCGTGGACCGGGCCGCGCTCGACGCGGCCCTGGAGGCGGGCCTGTCCTGCGGCGGCTTCGTGCCCAAGGGCCGCCGCGCCGAGGACGGTCCCATCCCGGAGCGCTATCCGCTTCAGGAATGCGACACCCTTGACTACGCGGTGCGCACCGAGCTCAACGTCATCCATTCGGACGCCACGCTCATCCTCAATCGCGGCAAGCTCGACGGCGGAACCTCGGGCACCGTCGAATTCTGCCAGGAGCACGACAAGCCTTACAGCGTCGTGCAGCTTGAGCAAGTCTCGGTCGAGCAGGCCGCTCTCAGCATCCGCTATTTCTTGTCCCAGGCCAAGCCCCGCACGCTCAACGTCGCCGGCCCGCGCGAGAGCAAGTGCCCCGGCATCCATCAGGCGACCTTGGACCTTTTGCGGCTGGTCCTGAGGCCTGGTTGAACGGCCTGCTCTACGGCCTGCTCTGCCTGATCTGGGGCTCGACCTGGGCGGGCATCAAGTTCGGCATCGACGGCGTGCCGCCGCTGCTCGGCGCCGGCCTGCGCTTCGCCCTGGCCGCCGCGGTGCTCGCGCCCATGGCCTGGGCGCGGCCCCGCCGCGCCCTGACCCCGGACGACAAGGCCGCCATCTCTTCCTGCGGCTTCATGGGCTTCACGGTCTCCTATGCCGCGGTCTACTGGGCCGAGCAGTACATCGCCAGCGGCCTGACCGCGATCCTTTACTGCACCATGCCGCTCTTCGTCGCGGTGCTGAGCGCCTACTGGACCAAGGCCGAGAGGCTCGGAGCGCGCACGCTGGCCGGCATCGGCGTGGGCATGGCGGGCACCGTGATCCTGTTCTGGCCCGCGGGGGGCCTGGAGCGGCGGCAGTGCGCGGGCATGCTGGCCGCCTTGGCCGGCAGCCTCGCCTCCGCCGTCAACCTGGTCACCATGAAGAAGCGCTCCCGGCATACGGACATCTACGTGCTCAATTGCGTCGGCATGGCCATCGGCTCGGCCTGCCTGCTGGGGCTCAGCGCGCTCAGCGAGTCCTACTCGGGCCTGCGCTGGTCGCAGTCCAACGTCATCGCCTTGGTCTATCTCTCGCTGTTCGGCTCGGTGGCAGCCTTCCTGAGCTACTACCACCTCATCAAGACCATGGACGCCACGCCTTTGAGCCTGATCTCGCTCATCATCCCTATCGTGGCCGTGGTCCTGGGCTGGGCTTTCCTCGGCGAGAAGGTGACGGCCGCCACCGGCGCGGGCATCGCCACCATCCTGGCGGGAGTCTGCATCGCGGTCCTGCCGGCGCGCCGGCCCAAGACGCCGGCTCAGCCGGCGGGCGTGTAGAGGATCTCGACGGATTTGGCCGGCCGGGCGCACAGGGAGCTGCCGTCCATGAGAAAGCCCCGCACCACGGGCCGGGCCGGCAGGATATGGCCCGCGGCATCGATGTCCACGTAGACCGCGGCGAAAGCCAGGTTCAGCTCGCCGCAGGCCGCCGGCTTCTCATGGGACCATATCTCCGCCACGACGTTCCAGCCGTCGGCCTCGCGCGCTCCCCCGCTCACATGGAAGCGCCCGGAGGACGGCTCGCCTTCCACCATGAGGGCCCCCTTGTCGCTGAACGGCAGGTCCCAGCCCGACTCCACGGCCACGCCGGCGCGCTTGATGCAGATCCGCAACGGCAGGCCCAAGGCGTCGGCTTCGGCTTGCGGCGGGCGCGTCCAGCAGGCGTTCACCTCGGAGTAGGTCTCGCGCGGGGTCGGAGACGCCGCGGGCGCCTGGGACTCGGCGCGCGCGGGGACGACGGCCGCAGCGGCCTGGGAGAAGGCTTCCTCCAGGGATGGGGCGGCGAGGAGCGGCGTGCACAGGAACAGGGCGGAAAGCGAGAGCAGGGTTTTTATAGTGGAGCTATGATAACATGATTCCGGCTGGCCGCTTTGGGTCTCCAGTCCCCGCCCGGAGGGGTCCAAATGGCCCATGGTCATCAATGGGCTATGATATAATAATGTTTTCAGGCGAAACTTCTTGTCCATGATCCTCCTGCTCCTGCAGTTCTCGAAGCTGGCCGGAACCGGCGCCGTCGCGCTCGGCAGCTTCATCCTTTTCTGCTGGCTCGCGAATCACAACGCGCTGCTCAAGCTCCCCGCAGGCTTGCTCGCCGTGCACCCGGCTACGGCGATCCTGTTCATATTGGCGGGGGTTTCGCTGCGCCTTTCCGGTCTGACCTCTGTCCGGTGGCGGCGCGCCGGGCAGCTGTGCGCAGGCTTGCTGGTCTTCATCATCATGGCCGTGCCGGTCAGCTGGTTCGAACGGTTCTTCCGCGGGCCGGGGAGCGCCATGATGCAGTTGGATCCCCTGGCCTCCCTGAGCCTGCTCGGGGCTGGATTGGCATTGATCGCCCTGGACGTCGAGTGGCCGCGCGGGTTCTGGCCGGCCCAGTACTTGTGCATCGCGGGCCTGTCTTTAGGGTTGTTGACGCTGGTCGGATACGGCTACGGGATCAAGCCCTTGCTGCACCAAGCCCTTTCCTTCGACGTGATGCAGCTCAACATCGCCCTGACCATCGCCATCCTGAATCTCGGCATACTGTGCGTCCGGCCCGACCGGGGGCTCATGGCCCTGGCCATCAGCCAGGGCCCCGGCGGCTCGACCGTGCGGGTGCTGCTGCCGGCGATGATCATCATACCCACCGGCCTCGCGGCGATCCGGTTGGCCGCGGCGAACACCGGCCTGTACTACAGCGTCTCGGGCTCCACGACCTTCGGCCTGGCCAACCTGCTGGTCTTCGCCATCCTGATCTGGTGGAATGCCGCCTCGCTGCAGCGGATCAGCGCCGAGCAGAATCGGGCCAAGCAGCAGGCCGAGGCGCTCCTGTTCTCCATCAGCGACGGCATCCTGATGCTCGACGAGAAGGGCCTCATCCAGCTCGCCAACCGCCGGCTGCGCGAGTTCCTGGACTTGAGCCCGGCCCTGAACATCGAAGGCAAGAGCCTGCGCGAGGTCATGCCTGACTCGCGCCTGCGCGAGGCGGTGCTCCAGGCCTGCGCCGAGCCTCGTCCGAACGTCTTCCGGGAAATCGACCTTTCGACGGAGGAGAGGCGCCGCTACCTGCGCATCAGCGCGGTGCCGGTCGTGGCCCCGGCGACCGGCGCGACGCTGGGGGTGATCACGGCCGTGCGCGACGCCACTTTCGAGAAGGACCTCGACAAGATGAAGGAGGACTTCCTCCACGACATCACCCATGACCTGCGCAATCCCGTCGGCTCGGCCATGGGCTTCGTGGACGTGCTCCTCAAGGGCACGGTCGGCGAGCTCAACCCCGAGCAGAAATCGATGCTGGCCTCCGTCAGACGCTCGGCCAGCCGCCTGATGGGCATGATCAACAACATCCTGGACATCGCCAAGATGGATTCGGGCCGCATCCAGATGGACCTGCGCCCCGCTTCGCTGACCGCCATCGCCGGCCGCGCGGTCGCCGAGATGGCGCCCCTGGCCCGGCCCAAGAACATCAAGCTGGCTCTGGAGACCGTCGAAGACCATGTCGTCACGGCCGATGCGGAGCTCTTGCTGCGGGTGGTGGTCAACCTGGTGGGCAACGCCATCAAGTTCACGCCCGAGGCGGGGGTGGTGACGGTGCGCGTCACGGACAAGGGGCCGGCGGCGGAGCTCGAGGTCGCCGACACGGGCGAAGGCATTCCGCTCGAGGACCAGACGCGCATATTCCAGAAATTCGAGCAGGTGGCGCGGCAGAGGCGCGGGGGCACGGGGCTGGGTCTGGCCATAGCCAAGTTCTTTGTGGAGGCGCACCGCGGCCGCATCTGGGTGGATTCGCAGGAGGGCAAGGGTTCGCGCTTCACCTTCACCATCCCCAAGGGTCTGGCGCACGACAAAGACGGGGCCGTGGTCTTGGGACCTGCGCCTGCGCCGCCGCCGGGCCAGGCCAAGAAGAGCCCTCAGGGCACGGAGCAGGCCAAGCCCTGTTGAGCGAAGGTGCGGGCCGCCGCCTCGGTCCTTCCGCCTAGAGGGTCCGCGTCCGGCAGGCAGGCGGGCGCGCGGCCGAGCCCCTCCCACTTGCCCAGCCCCAGGGGATGGTACGGGATCAGTTCGATCCTCCCGAGCTTGAGCTCATGGAGCAGCCCGGCCAGGGCCGAAAGGTTCTCCGGGGTGTCCGAGATGCCCGGCACCACGGTCAGACGGGGCACGAGTCTTCCTGGACAAAGGCCGGCGAGAAACCGGAAATTGTCCAGGATCAGCCGGTTGTCTTGCCCGGTGAGCCGGCGATGCCGCTCCGGGTCCAAGACCTTCAGATCGAACAGAAAAAGATCCACGGCCGGCTCCAGGGCCGCTAGGGTCCCGGGCTGGGCCTGCCCGCAGGTCTCCACGGCGCAGTGTATGCCGCGGCCGCGGCAGCCGGCCAGCAATTCCCCCAGGAATACCGCCTGGGAAAAAGGCTCTCCTCCCGAGAAAGTGACGCCGCCTCCGGAGTTGCGGTAGAAGTCCCGGTCGCGCTCGATCTCGTCGAGCAGTTCCTCCGCCGCGACTTCGCGGCCGACCAGGCCCAGGGCGCCGCTCGGGCAGGCCTCCACCGCGGCCAGATCCGGGGATGCCGCGGCGCAGCGGCCGCAGGCGACGCAGAGCCCGGGCCTGCGCATGAGCTCGGGCCGGGCTTGCTGGGATTCGGGGTTGCAGCACCAGGCGCAGCTCAGCGGGCAGCCCTTGAGGAAGACCAAGGACCGTATGCCCGGCCCGTTCGTGGACCGCGTAGCGCTGCAGGTCGAAGATCCGGCCGCGGCTCACAGCCCGTGCTCGGTGCGCCAGATGACCTGGTCCTGCAGGGCCCGGCTCATCTCCACCCAGTAGGCGGAGAAGCCGGCCACGCGCACGACCAGGTCCCGGTAGGCCTCGGGCCGCTTCTGGGCGTCGCGCAGCATGCGCGAGTCCACCACGTTGAACTGCACGTGGAAGCCCGGGCCTTCGAAGTAGGTCTTGATGAAGGCCAGCAGGTTGCGCGAGCCGTTGTCTCCGCGCAGGGCCGAGGGATGGAATTTGAGGTTGAGCAGGCCGCCCCGGATCAAGGTATGGTCCACCTTGGAGCTGGAGCGCGCGACCGCGGTCGGGCCCTGGACGTCGGTCCCGGGGAAAGGCGAGGTGACCCCGTCGGCCAGGGGCTCGCCCGCGCGCCGGCCGTCCGGAAACGCCCCGCAGGCTTTGCCGAAGGGCACCGGCGTGGAGATGGCGAGCATGGAGGGATCGTAAGGCTCGCCCAGGTAGTTGTCCTGGCCGGGGACCCAGCGGCAGTACTCGGCGAAGAGGTCGAGGAATATGGAATCGGCCCGGTCGTCGTCGTTGCCCCACTTGGGCGCGGCCAGGGCGCGCTTGCGCAGGGCTTCGTGCCCCTTCCAGTCCGCGGCGAGAGCGGTCTTGAGCTCTCCGAGGCCGCAGGCCTTGTCCTCGAAGCAGAGCTTGCGGATGGCGGCGAAGGAGTTGGCCACGTTGACCAACCCGGAGGAGAGCGTGGTGGGGGTGCGGTTGAGCCGCGCGCCGCCGTCGTCCATGCACAGGCCTCGGCCGAGGCAGTCCTGGACGAACACGGAGCAGAAGACCAAGGGCACGGTGTCCCGGTGCGCGGCCATCGCGTAGTTCCAGTATTGCTGCCAGCGCCGCACCGAGACGCGCATCTTGTCGAGGTAGGAGTCGCGCAGGTCGGCGTAGCTCTTGGGGGAGCGGGGCGCGAAGAGGCGCGCGCCGGTCACGGGGTCCGCGCCGTCGTTGAGGGTGAGGTCGAGGAGCTTGCCGTGGTTGACGAAGCCGGCCTGCACCACCCCGTAGGACATGCCCTGCAGGACCGGCTCGGTGCAGCCGCCCATGGCCGCGTGCTTGCGCACGGTCGCGACGGGGAGCCCGCTGGTCCGGGTCTCGTGGCGGATATAGGTCTTGAGGTTGAAGAATGCGGGGTAGCCGACGCCGGTCTTGACGCATGCGGCGGCTTTGAGCAGGAAGCGCTCGGAGAGGGAGTCGTCGTGCCACACCGAGAGCGTGGGCTGGGTCATCTGCATGCGGATCTGGGCGTCCAGGATGGCCAAGGACAGCTCATTGTCGGCCGGCTTGCCGTCCGCGTCCAGGCCGCCCAGGATGAGGTTCTGGTAGAGGTTGCCGTGGCCCAGGCCCTGCCAGCTGAGGCTGGCGAGGTATTCGATCTGGGTCATCTTGACGAAGAGCTCCTCGAAGAGCTCCACGGCTTGGGCGTAGCCGGCGCCTCGGTAATACGGCAAAAGGGTCTGGTCCAGGCGGCCCGGAGAATAGCCCAGGTGCGAGCCTTCCAGATGGCCCAGGAGATAGGTGAACCAGAAGGACTGCACCGCCTCCTGGAGATCGCGCGGCGGCAGGGCCGGGACGCGGCGGCAAGTCTCGGCCAGCCGCCCCAGCCCCAGCCGGGCCGCCTCGTCGGCGTAGTGGCCCGCGAAGGCCAGAGCCCCTTGAAGGACCCGCTTGGAGGCGCGCCAGAACTGCAATTTCCCGGTCTCCTGCATGCGGCCGGGCCGCCAGGAGCTCAGGCGTTCATCGATCTCCTCGATCGTCCTGAGGTAGCCTTTGGCCAGCGCAGTCTCGAAATCGAGGATCAGGCGGCCTTCAGGGCAGGGCTCGTGGGGGGCCGTGTAGAGGCCGACCGCCCAGCCTTGCTCGATGAAGCCCGCGTCCGGGAAATGGGCCTTCCAGAGCCTCTCTCCCGCGGACATGAAGTCCTTGTGCTCCCAATACGAGCAGGACTCGCGCAGGGACTCGTAGTCTTCCGGCGAGATGAGGAACTTGCCCGAGAAGACCCGGCAGCCTTCCTTCTCGGCCTGGGCCAGAGCCCCGGCTATGCCTCCGCCCTGGCCCTGATCGACGTGCTTCTGCTGGGCGTCCTGTTCCTGGCGGCGCATCTCTTTGAGGAAGGGACCAGCCGCGTAGTTGGCGTAGGGGATGGCGCCGCGGATGAAGCGGGTCTTGTTGGCCGCGATCTCGTCCTGCGCATGGATGACCGGGGTCAGCCGCTCCAGGGCATAGGCGTGGTCTTCGGCCCGGCGCTCCAGGACCGGCAGGCCGTCGGTCCGGCGGTGCGACTCGGTGAGCAGGCGGATGTATTCGACGTCCACGCGCAAAGGCGCTTCGAGATAGCGCTTCTTGAGCAGCGCGGTGCGCGGGGTGGAGGGGCTGGCCGCGACCTCCCTGGGGCAGTATCCGGTCTCCGCTACCATTTGTAGACCACGCCGACGGGCTTGAATTCATCCCGCGTCAGGTAGCCGTTGCCGTCCTTGTCCAACTGCTTGAAGATCCTGCGCGCCTCGTCCTTGTCCAGGGGAAGCTTCGAGAACTCCTCGACGCTGAGCTTCTCGTCCTTGTTCGTGTCCAAGGCGTCGAAAGCGAACTTGGGATCGACGGGCGATTCGCGCGCGGGCGTCGAGCGGCAGGCGCCGAAGGCGCCGAGCAGCGTCATCCCCCAGACCGTCAGAAGCAGATTTCCGGTTTTAAACCAGTTCATGGGCAGCTCCCTTTCCTACTGAGCCGTCGCTGCGGCTTGTCCCTTCGTCGCCGCGGCTTTGGGGATCGTGAAGATGAAGCGCGCCCCTTTGCCGGGCGTGCTTTCCGCACAGATTGTTCCCTGATGCGCCTCCAGGATCTCCCTGCAGATGGAGAGGCCTAGGCCCGTTCCCTTCGCGGCATGCGCTTTCCCCGGCTGGCTGAATTTCTGGAAAAGCCTCGGTATATCTTCCGGCGCGACGCCCGGACCGGTATCCGCCACGCTGCAGCGGATGAGATCCTGGTCTTCCTCCGCCCGGATCTCGATCTGTCCTGTCCTGGTGAATTTCAGCGCGTTATGGATGAGGTTCGTGAGAACCCTCGCGATCTGATCGCGGTCGGCGAATATTTCGACGTCATGATCAGGCGCGATCGCCTTGAAGGCCAGGCCCTTGCTCTCGATCTCCCGGCGGAAGAATTGTCCGATCTCCTGGACCAGGGAATTCAAGCTGAAATTCGCGCGTCGGAAAGAATATTTTTGTTTTTCCATTTTCGCCAGATCCAATAGATCCTCGGTGGTTCTGACGAGCCGGCGGATGGCGTTAAGGGTGATTTGGAGGATCTCTTTCTGCTCTGCGGCGTCCACGACCATGCCCTCGTGGAGCATCCAGATGGAGGTCTGCAGGGTGGTCAGCGGATTCTTCAACTCGTGGCTGACCACATGGACGAAATGATCCCGCATCAGCAGGAGTTTTTTTCTTTCCATGGCGTAATTCAAGGCTCGCAGCAGGGAGCGTTGATCCACCTGCCCTTTGATCAGATAGTCTTGGGCGCCTTGGTGGATGGCTTCCATGGCGTGTTGTTCATCCAGGATGCTGCCGGTCAGCAATACGATCGGGGCATCGGGCTTTTGTTCGGACAAAGCGTTGAAAACCTCCAATCCGGACGCGTCCGGGAGGTGCAAGTCGCTCAGGATGACGTCGTAAGTCTCCGTTCTTAGGAATTCGAGTCCTGCAGCCATGGTGCCGGCGTGGGTCAGGCGGAATGTCGGTGAATCCCGGAGCGCGCGCTCCACCCATTTCGCGTCCACCTCGTCGTCTTCGATGAGCAATATCTTCACCTGGCTTTGGCTTGGGGGATTCTTTTTAGGCTCGGAATTCGGCTGCATGATAGGCTCCTGGCGTCTGGTCCCTCTATTCTAATACGGTAATTCGCTCGTCTTCCAATAGATCGAGATCGTCCTCATGACCGAGATGTAGAGCTTGGGGTCCACGGGTTTGACCATGAAGCCGGCGATCCCCAGGTCGAACGCGCGGGCCCGGTCCGTTTCCTCCCGCGAGGTCGTGAGGGCGACGACCGGGACTTTTCTCAAGTCCAGGTCGCCTTTCACCTTGGCCAGGAATTCCAGGCCGTCCATCACGGGCATCCTGAGATCCAGAAGGACCAGTCCGGGCTTGGGATGGGTCTTAAGCCACTGCAGGGCTTCCTCGCCGTTGCGGCAGGTGGCGACCGGGTTCTTCACATTGAGCTCTTTGATGGCGCGGCTGACCGCCATGACGTCCACCTCGTCGTCGTCCACAAGCAGGATCGTTTGATTCTCAATCATGGCTTTCTCCTTTTGCGTTGCGCTCATTTCGGAAGCGTGAAGAAAAACCTGCTTCCGACCCCCACCTTTGATTCCACCCAGACCTTCCCATGATGGAACGTCACCGCTTTCTGCACCAGCGCCAGGCCGATGCCCGTGCTGTCCGTCTTGCCGGGCGGGGCCACGGTGTTGAATATTTTGAATATTTTATCGAAATATCTCTCCGCGATGCCCGGGCCGTCGTCTTCCACGCAAAACTGCCAATGGCTGTTCTTGTCCTCGCCGCTGATCTTGATCTCGCCCGTTTCCTTGCCCATATGCTTGACGGCGTTGTCCAGGAGGTTTTGAAAGACCTGCCTGACGCGGGTCGGGGAGCAGCTGACCTGCGGGAGGGGCTCTCCCCGGATGATGCGGATGGACGCGGGCGGATCCAGGGCTGAGAGGACCTCGTCCACCAGGAGGTTCAGGTCCGTCAGGGCGTATTCCTCCTGCAGCCTGTGGAGCCGGGAATACTGCAAGATCCCATTGATCAGATTATCCATCCTGACCGCGCGCTGCCTTATCAGCTGCAATTGATGCCTGCCCTCATCGTCCAATCTGTCCGCATAGTCGGTCTCGATCCATGTGGAGAGGGAGGAGATGCCGCGCAAAGGCGCTTTCAAGTCATGGGAGACGACATAGGCGAAATCCTCAAGCCCCTGATTGGACGCTTCCAGATCGGCTTTTAGGATCTCCAGAGCCTTCCTGGAGGCCGTTTGGGTCTTCAGGTTCTCCGTCATCCGGTCGAAAGCCCGGGACAGGTCGCCGATCTCATTGTCCAATGGGAGCCCCACTTTGAAATCAAGATCACCGCGGCCGATGATTTCGCTCCCTTTTTGGAGGGCCATTATGGGCTCGGTGACCATCCGGGACACGGCCGCCGCGATCCAGGCCACGCCCAAGGCCATGAGCGCGCAGAAAAGCCATGTGATCCGTCTCAAACGCCGGACCGGAGCGAAAATGTCCTCGACATCCGCCTTGACGACCATGCCCCAGCGCAACTGCGGGATATACAGCCAGCGGGCAAAGACGGCTTTTCCGCGGTAATCCCTCGCGACCCCGGCGCCCGTTTGCCCGTTGATGGCCCTCTGCGCCGGGACGGCGTCAAGAGAGCCGATCCGCACCCGCAAGGTCTGCGCGGCATCCGGCCGCAGGCGCAGCGGAGTGGTGGAAACGACCTCGTCTCCGGCTTGTTTGACGAAGAAGAACTCGCCGGTGCCGGGAAGTCCGGCATAATTCCGGGCGAGCTGATACAGGGTTTCCGGCTTGATCCGGACCGCCAGGACGCCGAAGAGCTTCTCCTTGCCAAAGACCGGAGCGGCGACGAACAAGGCGGGACCTTGGGCGGGCGGGTAGAAGTCGAAATCCGAGATCACCGGGCTCAGATGCGCATGCACGGAGCCGACCGCATCGGCCAGGATGGTGTTTTTGAGGGCCGGGCCGCGGATCGCTTCTCCCAAATCAGCGCCGCGGCGCATGGAAAAGAAAACGGTTCCCTGGGCTGAGATCAAAAGCATGTCATCCAAGGATTCATGGATGTTGAAGTATTTTTGAAAAACTCCTCTGTATTGCGATTCCAGGGCCGCGTATTCTTTGCCGCGGATGCCGGCTTTCTCAAAAGGCGCGCTGAGCTTCTCAAACGCCGTCAGGGTCACGGGATCGGAGCCTCGTTCAGCGACGAAGTCCATGAGGGAGTCCGTCGTTGTATTCACCAGCGTCTGCCTGGAGTCGCTTATGGCGAGGAGCTTGTTCTGGATGTGCTCCTGCAGGGATCGGGAAAAGAAATGATCGGTGATGAGGGTCAGGCCCAGGAGGGGCGCCAGCGCGGCCAGGAAAAAACGCCAGAATATGCTTACGAACAGGCTCGATCTCCTGAAAAAACTCATGCTCCGTTTCCAGGGGCGGCGGCCCAATGGCCGTTCCATCTTCGATAGAGCCGGTCGAGCAAGCCTTCCCAATAGGCCTTATCACGGAAATCAGGGTAGGGAACCGGGATGACGGAGCCTTTTGAAGTCCAGAGGACATCGAAAGCCCCCGCGTCATTGAGCCTGCCGATACGGGTGGTCTTGCGCGCGTGAAGATTGTCGTCGATGCTGATGACGCCCTCGGGGGCAGGCATGGTGATGAGCTTCAAGTGGCCCAGCAGCTCTTGAACATCATCGGCATTCCCGGATTCGTTGACGGCCTGGCTCCACAGCCGGACTCCGATGTAAGCGGCCTCCATGGGATCCGTGACCCTGCGATTTTTTCCATATTCTTTCTTGAATTTATCAATAAAGTCTGCATTAAGCGGAGTGTCGATGCTTTCAAAATAGTTCCAGCAGGCGTAAGTGCCCGCCAGATGCTGCTTGATGAAGTGAGCGGCTTCTTGGGGACGAGCGGCCTGGAAGTGTTCCTGAATGGAGCTGATCCCATTCTCATCCAGGCTCAGGGAGAATATCGCGATCTTCGATGAGGGGAGTTCGGCATCGTGCAAAGCCTCAAAAAGGGAAATATTGCTGTCGCCGTTGACGGTGTTTAAAACAACGTCCGGCTTCGCCTTTTTGATCGCTTCCGCTATCCCCGCGAAATCCGTCCCGCCCAGCAGGACATAATCCTCGCCGACGACTTGGCCCCCGATGTAGCGCAGCACGTCTTTGGCGATGGCGTTGGCCATTCTGGGAAAAACATAATCCGAGCCGACCAGGAAGAATCTCTTGCCCAAATGCTCCCGGGCCCAGACCAAAGCCGGAATAAGCTGCTGATTGGGCGCCGCCCCCAGGTAGACGATGTTCGGGGATTGCTCCAGCCCTTCGCTCTGGACGGGATATAAGAGGAGGGAATGGTATTTCTCCACGATCGGCTTGACCGCCTTGCGGCTGGCCGAGGTCCAGCAGCCGAAAATGACCGCGACATGCTCCTGCGTGATCAGCCGCTCGGCTTCTCTTTGAAAAACATCGGGGTCGGATCGGCCGTCCGCAACGACCGGCTCGAGCTTCCGGCCCAGCACCCCGCCGCTTTTGTTGACCTCATCGACGGCCAAGAGGACGGCATCGGCCACGGGCTTCTCGCTGGCGGCCATCGTGCCGGAGAGGGAATGGAGGATGCCGACCTTGATGGGAGGATGGAATGCGGCCTTGCACGCGAGCTGGGCCCCCGCGGCCGCGATCAACAGCAACGTCTTAAACGTCATACGCACCATCGTATCATAACGAGGAGCCGTCATCCCATTCTGAGGCCGTACGCGCATGCCAACGAGGTTCGAGCTGCTTCCTGATCTACGATCCAAGCCGCGCGGCGAGCCGGGGCACGGCTCGGTGGCGGAAGCAGCCCACCAGGTGGTCGTTGACCATGCCCACCGCCTGCATGTGTGAGTAGATCACGGTCGAGCCCACGAAGCTCATACCCCGCGCCTTGAGGTCCTTGCTGAAGGCATCGGAGATCCTGGAATTGGCGGGCAGCTGGGAGAGCCTCTTCCAGCGGTTCTGGATCGGGCGGCCGCCCACGAAGCGCCATTGATAGGCGCTGAAGCTGCCGAACTCCTTCTGGATGTCGAGGAAGACCCGCGCGTTGCGGATCGCGGCCCGGACCTTCAGCCGGTTGCGTATGATGCCGGTGTCCCGCAGGAGCCGCGCCGCGTCCCTCTCGTCGAACCGTGCCACCTTTTCCGGGTCGAAGCCCGCGAAGGCCTTGCGGTAGCCCTCGCGGCGGCGCAGGATGGTCAGCCAGGAGAGCCCCGCCTGCGCCCCTTCCAGAATCAAGAACTCGAAGAGCTTGCGGTCGTCCGTGACCGGGACGCCCCATTCCTCGTCGTGGTAGGCCAGGTAGTCGGCGTGGCCTTCGCCCCAGCCGCAGCGCTTCATCCGGACCTCTTCCCCTTTATGCTCATAAAGCCCATCCATTCTAGCTGTTTATCCGGATGTCGGGCAGGGCCGCAAGGCCTAGCGCCCAGCCCTATTCCTTCGCCCGTCGTCCCCAATGCTCCCAGCGCTGGTCGAACCCGTAGGAAGTCAGCGTCACCCCAGTCATCCCGGCGGAGCTCTGGTCGCCCGGAGCGCGCCGGGCCAGGAACAAGGTGCAGTCCCGGGCCATCTGTCCGAGATCCTTGGCGCTTGGCTTCCAGATCTCCAGTGTGGCGCTCTCCTGCCCCGGCGTCCGGGACAGGTCGAGGACCCGGATGGCGTTGGCGGGCTTGATGGATACCCATTCCTCCCCCGGCTTGCGCATGTACTCCGGCCACCTCGGGCAGACGAAGTACGTGTCCACGCGGTCTCCCGGCTCCAGGAAGCGCAGTTGGCTCTCGGCGACCCGGAAGCTCATCGCGGCATGGGCTTCGCGAGGGGCGATAGGGGCCGGACCGTGCTTCTCCGGCGCGGTCACCCACTCGGTCATGATAGGCACGTCTCCCGCGGTCCGGTAGGGCGGGGTCCCGGTCGCGGAGGGAGCCAGGCGCGCGGCCGCGCAGCGCTTGAGCAGCAGCGCCGTGTAGAGCGCGTCGTACGAGTACGGGAACAGCAGCTCCGCCACCGCCGCGCCTCCGCTCCGGGAGACGGTCCCCAGGGGCACTCCTCGCAGCGGAGTGACGGGCTCCTGCCGCGCCGGATCGGTCCCGACGGCCGGGCAGAGGGCCGTGACGTCGGCCCGTCCGGCCCGGTCGAGCGCGTCGGCGTCGGCCGCCGGCACCGCGACCGCCAGCCCCAGATACCCGGGGCGCAGGGTCCGCTCCTGCGGCGTCCCGCCGTAGGCGAGGGCGCAGATCCCCAATGACAGCACTCCGGCCAGCCGCTGGAAGTTCTTCATGGCAGATAGACCTCCATCATTGGATACGGGGGAGCGTCGTTCCCATTACACCGGCCGCGGCGCTTTGTATTAGCAGGCCGCGCGGAGCGAGGAGGGGTTGTTTCTCCTACGACTTCTCGGCCAGCGCGCGGCGGACGCTCAGCAGCAGCGTTTCCTTGGCGACCGGCTTGCGCAGATAACCGGCAGCCCCCAGCCGCAAGGCTTGGGATTGCAGCTCCGGGCTGGCTTGAGCGGTCAGGAAGATGACCGGCGTGTCGATGCCCTTGAGACTCTTGATCTCGAGGAGCTTCAGGCCGTCGAGGTTGGGCATGTTGATGTCGGAAAGGATCAGGTCGAAGCGCCTGACGGCGAGCTGCATGAGCGCGTCGGCCCCGTCTCCGGCCGGCGTGACGCGGTGACCGCCGTTGGCGAGGACGCGCTGGACCCAGGCGAGGGTGGCCGGATCGTCCTCGACTACCAGGATCTCCGATTCCGGTTGGGCCTGGGCGGCCGGCGTCTCTGATTCCGGACCCTCATGAGGCTGCTCGGCATCTTCCATGAGGACCTGCCGGACCACATCCTTGACCGCGAAGAGGCCGGCGCGGACCTTGGTCATGGCGTGGTCGCTGATGAGGTAGTCGCCGCGCTGCCGGGCGAAGTCCCGGATCTTGGTGACGGGCGCCCCTTGGCGGACCATCTCGGAGATCTCCGGGTAGAAGGCGACGATCTCATAGACGCCTTCCCGCCCCAGATAGCCGGTCTGGGCGCACCGGGGGCAGCCCTTGGGGTGCGCCACCCGCTCCGGGATATCCTTGGTGAAGGCGGCCAGCATCTCGATCTCCTCCGGGGAGGGCGGGGACAGCTCCTTGCAGTGCGGGCAGACGAGCTTGATGAGCTTCTGGGCGATCACGGCCAGGATGCTGTCGGCCATGGAACCCCGGCTTATGCCCAGGCGTTCCAGACGGAAGATGGCCTTGGTGGCGCTGGTGGTGTGCACCGAGCTCAGGGTCAGGTGCCCCGTGCTGGAGAAATCGATCGCCATCTTGGCGGAGAAGGCGTCGCGGACCTCGCCCAGGAAGAGGATGTCCGGGTCCTGGCGCACCGAGGATTTCAGCAGGGCCTCGAAGTCCAGTCCGGCCTTCTCGTCGACCTGCTGCTGGTTGGCCGCGGGGATGCGGTACTCCACCGGGTCCTCGACGGAGATGAGGCTGCGCGTCAGGCAATCGATGTGCTGCAGGAGGCTGTAGATCGTGGTGGTCTTGCCCGAGCCGGTGGTGCCGGCGACGAGGAGCAGCCCGTGCTGGCGCCGGGCGAACTCCAGCATGTGCGCGACCTGGGTCGCCGCCATGCCCAGCTCCTCCAAGGACTTGGGCTTGGCCCAGGGCTCCAGCAGCCGCATGACCACGCTTTCTCCCTGGGGAGTGGAGGTGGTGGCCAGGCGCACGATGAAGGAGCGGCCGGCGATGGTGGTCTGCAGGGTCCCGTCCTGGGGCTTGCGCCGTTCGGCGACGTCCATCCTCCCCAGGGCCTTGAGCCGGCTGACCAGCATCTGCCCCGAGTCGCGGCTGAGGGCGTAGACCTCCCGGAGGTCCCCGTCGACGCGGAAGCGCACCAGCGTGCTCGACTCCTTGGGCTCGATGTGGATGTCGCTGGCCCGGTCCGCTACCGCGCTCTCTAGGATGTTGTGGGCCATGTCGCTGACGGAGACCTTGTTGCTGTCCGTGCGCAGGAGCTCCGTCACGGCCTCGCGGTCCGGCTGCTTGAGCAGCCGCAGGATGTTCGCCGGGTCGGTCACCAAGGGCCGGCGCGGGTCACCCAGTTCGGGATAGCGCTTGAGGATGTCGAAGAGCTCGGCCTGCAGGGGATTGCTCACCACGAAGGCGTTGCGCCCCGGTTCCTTCTCGATGACTATGACCTGATGTTCGCGGCAGAAGGGGAGCGGCAGGGCGCCGAGCTGGACGGAATTGGGATTGATATGCGGAAGATGCTCCAAGGACAGGAACTCCGAGGCCAGGCGCGCCATCTGCGCGGCGCTCAGGCCCAGTTCCGCGGCCAGAGCGTAGATGTCGCGGGACGCGCCCTGAGCGACGCGGTCCCGGGCTTCGGCCGGGGCCCCGCTCTGCCGGCAGACGAAGGCGAGGAAGCGCTTGAAGTCGTCGCCGCGGCGGGCCGGGAAAGAGACGGTTTCCCGGCGCAGGCGTTGCCAGCGGCTGCCGGTGGCGAGGTGCTTGCGCACGGCAGCCAGCAGGGTCTCCCGCCCCACGGGCTTGGCGATGTGCTCGACGGCTCCGGCCGCGAGGGCGGCGGCGCGGTCTTTCTCCTGGTCCAAGGCCGTCAGGAAGATGACCGGGACCACGGCGAGCTCCCGGTCGGCCTGCAGTTTGGCGCACATGCCGTAGCCGTCGAGGCCGGGCATCATGACGTCGCTGAGGATCAGGTCCGGCTTGAGGATCTTCGCTTGCGCCAGGCCCGCCTGCCCGTCGCCCGCGACGAGCACCTTGAAGCCGGAGTGAGCCAGCCAACTGTCGATGAGCAGCAGGAGGCTGGGGTCGTCTTCGACGACCAGGATGACCTGCGCCCGGCCGTCGTCCTTTCCGGCAGCGGAGCCCGTCTGACCGTCAGGGACGGCGGGTCCTGGGCCGCCGGCGGGGACGGGGACGCGGTCCAGGCATTCGGCCCATCGCCGGAGGAGCGCCGCGATGCCTGGCGCGTCCTGATCCTTGGCCGCCTGCTCCAGGTCGCGGCCGATGCGGCTGATCGCCGCGAATCCGTAACTGGCGCCGGCCCCGATCAGGCGGTGTCCGCAGTCCGCCAGCTTGGCATGATCGGCGCGGCTCAGCGCCGCCGTCATGGATTCGATATCCCGGCGCTGCAGGGAGATGAACGCCGGCAGCAAGTCCGCCAATCCGGGGTCGAGGGAGGCGGGGCCGCCCGGGCTGCCGGCGTCCGCGGCCAGGGGAGGGCGGGCTTCGCCTGCGCTGGAGACCGCGGCCAGCAGCTGCTTCTTGCTGAAGGGCTTGCGCAGAAAGGCGGTGCACCCGGCCGCCAGGCAGCGCTGGGCTTCATCAGCCGCGGTCCCGGCGGTCAGGCCGATGATGGGCAGGGGCCGGGCGGCGCCGCGCTCCTTCTCCCGTTGACGGATCTGGGCCACCGCGGCGGGACCGTCCAGCACGGGCATACGCATGTCCATGAGGACCAAGTCGTATTGTCCGGAGGAGAAACGCGCGACGGCATCGCCGCCGTCCGCCGCCACGTCGATCTGATGCCCGGCCCGAGCCAGGCAGTCTCGCATCAGGAGGGCGATGGAAGGGTCGTCCTCCGCGACGAGGACGCGCAGAGGGGGCCGCGCTGGGGAGGCTTCCACCGAGACATTCTATTATATTGGCATGTCATCGGCATCGGCTGGTCCACGGGCAACGTCTCCAAAAACTATAATATCCCATGGCCGCGCCGAAGATCCTCGTGTGCAACGACGACGGCATCGGCTCCCCCGGACTGCGCGCCGCGGCCGAGGCGGTCCTGGGCCTGGGGGAGGTCGTGGTGGTCGGGCCCCAGCGCCAGCAGACGGCGTCCGGACGCAGCCTGACCGCGCACCCGGACGCCGTGCTCGAGCCCGTGGACTTCCGGGTCGACGGCCGCCCCCTGGAGGCTTATCAAGCGGACTGCGCGCCGGCGCGCCTGGTCCAGCATGCCGTTCGGGCCCTGTTCCCAGTGGGCCTGCCGGCTTTGGTGGTCTCCGGCATCAACTACGGCGAGAACGTCGGCACCACCATCACTTCCTCGGGCACGGTCGGAGCGGCCCTGCAGGCGGCCAGCTACGGCGTGCCCGCGCTGGCCGTGTCCCGCCAGACCGGCGTCGAGCACCACTTCGCCTACGGCGAACTCGACTGGGCCGCGGCCCGGCATTTCACCCGCCTCTTCGCGGAGAAGCTCCTGGCCGGCCGGCTCGGGCCGGACGTAGACGTGCTCAACGTCAACGTCCCGGCCGGCGCCGGCCCGGACACGCCCTGGCGCGTGACCAAGGTCTCGCGCCAGCCCTACTTCGTGTTCGAGTTCGACGAGATGTCCTCCCGCACCCCCATGATCGACGGCAAGGTGCGCATCACCGTGGACCTCGAAGCCTTGGAGGAGGGCTCGGATATCCATGCCGTGGCGCGGCAAGGGGTGGTATCCGTGACGCCCTTGAGCCTGGACCTGACCTCGCGCACCGACCTGCAGGAGCTCGGACGGAGGCTCGCGGGGGACTAAGACGCCGCGGCCGGTGGCGCTATTTCATATCCGCCTTGAAGTCCTCGAAGGCCTTCTTGAGATCGCTCACCGCGTCGTCGACCCCGGCCTTGAACTTGTCCCACTCCTTCTCTGAGGCGGCCTTCACCTTGTCGAACTTCTTCCCGGCGGCCTTCCTCTTCTGCTTCAGCGCCTTGACTTGGGCCTTGGCCTTCTTCCTGCCTTCCTGGCTCAGGGCCGACATCTTCTTGCCGAGCTGATCGATCTTGGCGTCCAGTTCGTCCAGTTCCGCCTTGGTCCGCTTCTCGTAGTCCGCTTTTTTCTCGCCGACATACGTCTTCACGTCATTGGCCGTCTGCTTGACGTCGTCTTTCGCTTTCTGGCCGGACGTGGGCTGCGCTCCGAGCCACGCGGCGTTCGCCGCGACGACGCAGGCCAGACCCAGGATCACTGCATTCCGCTTCATTTTCATATGCCTCCTTTCTTGACACAATACTCTTCTTGCGCATTGGGCCGCAATGCGGAATTATACGGGCGGCTATGGGGTAATTCCCTCCTCGGTGTGGCCCGCGGGGAACTAAAACGCTCCTGGGCCGTATTATAGGTGATGGGTCTTAAGGTCCAGATCCCAGGGGGCCCTTGGACCCAAGTCCGGAAGGCCTTTGAAAGATATCATATGAGCAGTCAGATGAAGATACTCCTTGCCGCCTCATTGGCGGCCTGGCTCGCCCTCCCTGCCCAAGCTCTAGAGGTCGGCAGGGGCGTCGATTTCAGCGATTTCGCGATGAAGAAGCGCGCGGCCTTGCCGGCCCAGCCCGGTCCCGACGGCGTCGTGTGGGAGTCCGGCGCGAGCGAGCCGGTCGCGGCGGATTTCAAGGCCTTGCTCTTCCAGGGCATAGCCAGCCGGCCCGGGCTGCTCTTCGAGGCGTCCATCAAGAGCGGCCCGGACTGGGGCCCCTGGGCCGCGGCGGAGGGGGAGCGCTTCAAGAGCGGCCGCTTCTGGGCTAAAGCGGCCGTGTCCGGCAAGAAGGGCGACCTCGTGCGCTTGCGGGCCAAGTCCAGAGGGGCCGGCTCGCCGGGCTGGATAGAATTCTTCGGCCTGGACGCCTCGGCCATGGAGGAGGAGGACGGAGGTTCTTCCTCCGCGTCGTTTCAGCCCCTGGGGACCCTTCCGGTCGCCGCCGACGCCGGGCTCAAGCCCGACGTCCAGCCGCGCTCGGCTTGGAGCGCCAAGCCCGCCACCAAGCCCTACGAGCCCATGCTTCCCGACCGCATCACCGTGCACCATACGGAATCCGGACAGCCCATGGGCCGCGAGGCCGCCATCGACGAGCTGCAGGCCATCCAGAGCTTCCATCAGCACGGCCGGGGCTGGATCGACATCGGCTACCATTTCATCATCGACGGCAACGGCCAGATCTGGGAGGGACGGCCGATGACGGTGATCGGCGCCCACGTCAAGGACAAGAACGACGGCAACGTGGGCATCTCGCTGATGGGCGACTTCCATAAGCCCAAGTACCAGAAGCCCACCGCGGCGCAGTTCAAATCCTTGACCGCGCTGGCGCGCTGGCTCTCCGCGACCTATGGCATCCCGGCGGACCGCATCCTGGGCCACCGCGACCAGGAGCAGACGACCTGCCCGGGAGACATCCTCTACGCGCGCCTGGGCGAGCTGCGCAAGGCCGTGGCCGCGCCGGCCGTCCCCTTGATCGCCCAGCAGCCCCATACCGGAGCGGCCCAGGCCAAGGTCGCCTCCATGCCGGTCTTCGACCTCGAGCCCGGCGGCCTGCAGGCCATGTTCGACGGAGAGCTGTCGCCATGACCCGAGCTGTCCTGCTCTTCTGCGTCCTGATCGGCGCGGCTCCCGCCGGGGCCTCAGGTCTGCCCGAGTTCGAGGCGCCTCTGGCCGAGCTGCGCGCCGCGGTCCGCTCCCAGCCGCTTGCGCTGGGGGGGGCCTTGAAGGCCAGGCCCAGGCCCGCCCCGAAGGGCCCCGAGCGCGTGAGCGACCCCGAGACCTGGGCCAGGATGCTCGAGCGCGCCCGCCGCAACCCCACCTTGACGCAGGACCTGCGCGTGGGAGACACCGATTACAAGGTCTTCGTGGCGGTCTCCGAATCGGTGGTCCCGGGGCAGGAGTGCGCGGCGGGCTTCCAGCCGCGCAACGCGCTCTACGTTTCCCAGGCCGTCAGCGGACCGGGAAACGCGGTCTATCCGGTGCGCCTGGTCTCGGACTGCGTGGGGCCGGCCCTCACTTTGCAGCTTTTCGCTTTGGACGCGGACGCCGCGGGCTTCATCGCGGACAGCGCGCTCTACGACCCGGCGAAGGGAAAGCCCTTGGACCCCAGCCGGGATCGATTGAGCCCGGCCCAAGTCGACCGCTTCTACGCCTACCTGACCGGGATGGTCCGCCTCTTCGCCGGCGGCCAGTAAGCCCGGCCGCTACTGGCGGCTCTTCTCCACCCAGACCTGGACCAGGTTGACCGCGGTGGCCAGCGCCGTCTCCATGCCGTGCAAAGAGAGCCATTCCCTCTTGCTGTGGGCGCCTACGCCCCCGGTCCAGATGTTGGGCGTGGGCAGGCCCATCTCGGTCAGGCGCGAGCCGTCCGTGCCGCCCCGGATGGGGGACCACTTGGGCTGCAGGCCGGCGCGCTTGACCGCCTCGAAGAGCGTGTCGAGGACCAGCGGGTTCTGCTCCAGGATGGGGCCCATGTTGCGGTACTGCTCGGTGACCTTGACCTCGATCTTGGCCTTGGGGAAGAGCTTCTGGACCTCGGCCGCGATGTCCTCCAGCCTCTTCTTCAGGACGGCGAGGCCTTCGGTCTTGAAGTCCCGGAAGAGCACCTTGAGCGTGGCCTTGCCCACCCCGCCTTCGATGATGTAGGGGTGCATGTAGGGCTGGTAGCCGTCCGTGGTCTCGGGGGAGACGTCCTTGGGCGTGCGCGCCACGATCTCGCAGAGCACCCGCGTGGCGTTGACCATGACGTTCTTGGCCATGCCGGGGTGGATGTCCCGGCCGGTGACGGTCACGACCGCGCTGTCGGCGCTGAAGGTCTCCTTGTTGAGCTCGCCCGCCTTCTCTCCGTCGATGGTGTAGGCGGCCTGGGCGCCGAAGGCCTTGAGGTCGAAGAACTTGGTGCCCGAGCCGACCTCCTCGTCCGGGGTGAAGGCGATGCGGATGTCGCCGTGGAGGATCTTGGGGTTGCTCAGCAGGGTCTCGGCCAAAGACATGATGACGGCCACGCCGGCCTTGTCGTCGGCGCCGAGCAGCGTGGTCCCGTCCGTGGTCACCACGGTCTTGCCGACGCAGTCCTTGAGCTCCGGGTTCTCGTCGGCCTTGATGACGATGGAGGCGTCGCCGGGGAGGATGATGTCGCCGCCCGGGTAGGTGATGACCTGGGGTTTGACCCCGGCGCCCGTGACCTCGGGCGAGGTGTCCACGTGCGCGATGAGCCCGACCACGGGGACCTTGCCGTAGGCTTTGTCGGATTTCGGGAGGTTGGCCGGGATGGTGGCGAAGACATAGCCGTGCTCGTCGAGCTTGGCGTCCTTGACTCCGAGGTCTTTGAGCTCGCTGACCAGCATCCGGGAGAGGTCGAGCTGCTTGGCGGTGCTGGGATAATCCTCGACGTCGTCCTTGGATTGGGTGTCTACGGCCACGTAGCGCACGAAGCGGTCCAGCAAGGTCTCGGTCTTTACCATGGCTCCTCCAATAGGGAACGGTGAGCCAGTTTACCTCTGTGGAGGGCGGCCTGGCAAGGAGGGTCCGGAGGAACTCAGCCGGTCTTGGGCTTCTTGGCCTTTTCCAGGGACTTCTTGACCGCCTTCTTGATGTCCTCGGGCAGGCCTTCGCCCCGTTCGAAGTCCTTGGCCTTCTCGATCTTCTCGACAGGGAAATCCTCAGGCTTGCGCTTCTCGTTGAAGGTCTCCGGGACGGGTGCCATGGAGCGGGCCTCCTGGGGCTTGCCCTTGCAGGTGCAGGCCGCCGGCCCCAGCAGCAGGGGCCAGGCGGCCAGCAGCCAGTATCCGGCTCTTCTCACTTGGAAAGCAGTTCCAGGCCCTTGCTCAAGACCGGGTCGGCCACGGGGGCGCCGTCCGGGGACGCTCCCTGGATCTCGCGGTAGAGTTGCTTCATGACTGCCGCTTCCTGGTCCTCGGTGAGGACGATGAGATGGTCGGGGATGACGCCGCCGGTATCCTTGACCTTCTCCTTGGTCACGGGGTCGTGCTGGGCGTCGATGCTGCGGTCGCGAGGGGTGTACCAGCGGCCGATGGTGAGCTTGAGCGCCCGGCCTTGCTGGTCGGGCAGGACGGTCTGCATGGTGCCCTTGCCGTAGGAGCGGCTGCCCACGATGACCGGGCCGCGCACGTCCTGGATGGCTCCGGCCAGGATCTCGCTGGCCGAGGCCGAGCCGCCGTTGACCAGCACCACGACCGGCATGTCGAGGAAGCGTCCGTCGCCGTCGGCTACGGTGGAGTACATCACCTGGCCCTGGCGCTTGAAGCTGACGATGGTCTGCTGGTCCTTCACGAACTCGGATACCAGCGAGGAGACGGAGTCGACCGTGCCGCCGGGGTTGCCGCGCACGTCGATGATGAGCTTTTTGGCGCCCTTCTCCTTGAGCTGGCCGATGGCCGCGATCATCTCTTTGTCGCAGTCCGGGCTGAACTGGCCGAGATAGATGTAGCCGATGTCCGCAGCCGCCATCTTGGCGTAGACGTTGCGGGTGCTGACCTGGCCCCGGACGATGCGGACAGGAGGCAAAGTCTGCCCTGCGCGCTGGACCTGGACGTTCACCGGCACGCCCTCCTTGCCGAGGGTCTTCTTGATGACCTGCTCGGAGGTGCTCACGGCGGTGCCGTCCACGTTGACGATCTTGTCGCCGGCCTTCAAGCCCGCCTTCTCCGCCGGGCCTCCGGGGACGAGCATGTCGATGGTCCCGTCCGGCTTGAGGATGGCGCCGATGCCCACGAAAGAGTTGGTCATGGAGTCCTGGAAGCGCTTGAACTCCTCCTTGGTCCAGTACACGGAGAAGGGGTCGAGCATCTTGCCGGTCGCGACCTTGATCATGGCGCTGACCGTGCTGTCCCAGTTCTTGGTCTTGGAGAACTCCCTGGCCGCGGTCATGTTCATGTCCGCGATGGCCTTGTCCCAGACCTCCTTGGGGATGGTGTCCACGTAGTTCTGGTCGATGGTGACGCAGTTGGCGATGAGCCGCATCACGTCCGCCTCGCTCAGGGTCAGCTGCCTGGAGCCGCGCGGCAAGGTGACGGCTTCCGCCGCGACCATGCCCTGGAGCAGGGTTTCCATCTGCTCCTTGGTCAAAGTGGGTGGCGGGAGCTGGCTGGGGTCCTGGTACTGGGGATTGGGGACCTGCTTGAAGCCGGCCTGGATGATGACCGGCGCGCCCATGCCGGCGGAGGGGACGTCCATGGGATGCGCGCGCACCATGTCCATGAGGCTCTGCGCCGCGGCGAGCTGCGGGGCGAGGGCGAGGATGAGTGCCAGCTTGAATGTTCTGTTCATGCTATCAGGATAGGATATCGTAGAGCATCCCGCATGGGGCTATGGGGAGGGCCTGGGGCTAGGTCTTTCGGTCCGGCCTACGGCCTTTGGCCGGCCGCCCGGTAGCGGACGGCGGCTTCGTTGAGGCGCCTCAGCTCGTCCGGGGACAGCAGGTTCTGCTTGCCGGCGATCAAGGTTCCCAGGACGATCTCGGCGAAGTGCTCCACGAGCTCCATCTTGCCGTGGGCGTCGAAGAGGTCGGGGCCGTAGGTCACCACGCCGTGGTTGCCCATGAGGATTGCGCTGTGGTGCGGCACGAGGTAGGCCAAGGCCGCGGCCAGGTCCGGGGTCCCGGGGGTGCCGTACTTGGCCAGGGGCACGGAGCCTAAAGCCTGGGAGAACTCGCTGGCGATGGGCTGGTCCAGGGCGATGCCGGCGCAGGCGAAGGCCGTGGCCTTGGGCGGATGGGCGTGGACCACGGCTCTGACGTCCGGACGCAGCCGGTAGATGAGCAGGTGCATCTGCTTCTCCGAGGAGGCGTTCTTGCGGCCGAAGCGGTGCTGGCCCTGGGGCGAGATGACGGCCAGGTCCTCGGGCTTCATGTCGCCCTTGGAGACCCCGGTGGGCGTCATGAGGATGCGGCAGTCGTCAAGGCGCACGGAGAGGTTCCCGGAGGTGGCGGGGCAGAAGCCTTTCTCGAATAGGAGCCGGCCGAATTTGACGAGGTCGGCGCGGTGCTGGGCGTCGGTCTTGACCATCCGTGACAAGTCTACCAAATCATCTTGTTCTATGGGCCCCTAAATGCCGCAGGAGCGCGGATAATTGGTCACGAGCTTGTTGGGAGGAGGGATCCTGCTTGAGGATCTGCTGATAAGGGTAGACGGCCTCATCGAACTTGCCCTCCTGCATCAGCGCCGCGCCCCAGTTGTAATAGGCCAAAACCAGACTGGGGTCTATGTTCAGGGCCTTTTTGTATTTGCCGATCCCCTCTTCTACTTTCCCCTGTTTGACCAGCGCTGCGCCCCAATTTATGAAAGCCAGAGCGTTATTAGGATTCGCATGCGACGCTTCTTCAAATGCGCGGATGGATCCATCGAGCTTCCCCTGGTTATACAGGATGATGCCCGCATTAAAGCGCGCGAACATGTAATACGGGCTGGCGGAGGGGATCATCCGATATTCAGAGACAGCTTGATCCAATAGGCCTTGACGGCCGAGCGTATTGCCCAGGTTGTACCGCGCTTCCGCGAAATGCGGATCGAGTATAAGAGCCTCTTTGAATCGCGTGATGGCATCCGCTGGTGTTTTTTCCATCACCGCGGAGCCTAGATTGAAATGAGCCGTCGCATTCGTCGGATCGACCGACAAGGAGTATCGCCACAGGCTCTCCGAATCATGCCAGACTGCCGTTTGTCTCCAGCAGAGGCAGCCTGATATGACCACCAGCAGCCCAGCGGCGGTCAAGCCACAGCTTCTATGCCACGAGTCGTTTTTTCTGGCCAGTATAGACGCCAAGCATCCCCCGGCTAGCGCGGCCCAGCCCAGGCAGGAAAGATACGTGTATCGATCCGCTGTGATCTGTGGTCCGAATTGGACCAGACCAAGGACCGGCAGTAGGGTCACGACATAGAAGCCCCACAAGACGATCCCCGCTCTCCAGCGGTGGCGGAGCAAAATGAGGCCGCCGCTGATAGCCAATACCAGCAGCGCACTCAGCGTGAACGGCCAATAAAGAAGATCGATCCGGTGCGGCATCCGATACAATGGCACAAGATGGATGGGAAACAGCGTCTTGCCAAGGTAAAAGATCAGACCATAACCGGATTGCGCCAGGCGTTGGCCCAGTCCGTAGTCATGCAAAGAGGTCACGACGCCGGATCGATCCTGGGCGATATATCCAACCGCTCCCAATATCAGGGCCAGCAGGAAAAAGGGGACTTTCTCAAGCAGTATGGCTCGTTTCGCCGGTTCCAACCATGCTCGCGCATCCCAGCCTAGACGCTCCAGGGGGTAGATGTCCAGAAGAATCAGCGTCAGCGGGATGCTGATCCCTATGCCCTTGGACAAGAGCGACAAGGGAAAAACCGCTATCGCCAGGGCTAGCCAGAGTCTGCGGCTGCCCTGCCCTCCGGAACCGGATTGCGCTTTTAAATAGGCGATGAGAGTCAGCAGATAGAAGAAACCCGAAAGCACGTCGCCGCGTTCGCTTATCCATGCGGCCGACTCCACTCGCAAGGGATGCACCCCAAAGAGGAGCGCAGAGAAACCCGCCGCAAGCCGCAACATCCCGACCTTTGTCTGAGGCATGACCAGTCTAAGCAGACCTAGGCTCAATAGGTAGAACAAAGCGGCATTCGCCGCATGCAAGAGCAGGCTGGTCAGATGATAGCCGGTTGGATTGAGGCCCCAGAGCCTATGATCCAGCGCGTAGGTCACATAGGACAGCGGCTGATATTTGCCTCCATAGAAGGTCCCGAACATCTGCTGGATATTGCTCCAAGAAAGCGCGCGGAAATCTTTCGTCCCTAGTATGATCTTGTCATCGTCGAAATTCACGAAGCCCGCCTTGAGGGCCGGGAGGAAGGCTGCTGCCGTCAACAGGCAGACCAAGACCGGAATCAGCGGGGAGAATGCCGCGGACCCGTCGCTCGTGGGCGCTGGGTCTGCTGTGCGTGGATCGTCCTTGTGTCGTGCCATGCGCGTGCGTAATTGTACCACAGGAGCGTTCCGCGCATGTATCCGATGAAACTTCGGCACATGGCATAAAACTGTGAATTCAAACGGCATCCTGGGCTGACTTATCCACCAACTTAGCCCAGGGACGAGTCGGTGGATAAGTCCCGGAATAGGAGCCTGCCGGGACTATGGCCGAGCGCGAGGACCTCAAACGAACGCGCGCCCGCAGGGCGCGCGGAACCGCCCCCGAAGGGGGCGGAGCCGTTGCCATTGTTGCGTAACGGGGCTTTTGCGGGCTTCGTGCCCGCGACTCCGACGCGCAACAGCGCGCCGGAGTGCCAGGACGGATCAGCGGCCTTTCATAAAATCCTGTCATGAGCCGAAACTTCCCGACCGGATTTTTCGTAAGCTTTAGCAGGATGGAATCCAAGACCGACCGGGACCTGGTGCTGGCCTGCCTGGTGGGCGAGGCCGCGGCCTTCGAGGCCCTGCTGGGCCGCTATCAGGTGCGGGTCTTCAGCTTCATCCTGAGGCTGGCCGGCAACGCCTCCGACGCCGAGGACCTCTGCCAGGAGACCTTCCTCAAAGCCTTCGACAACCTGGAGGCTTACGACCAGCAGCGGCCTTTGGGATCCTGGCTGCTGGGCATCGCGCACAATACGGCGGTGGATTTCCTGCGCTCCCGCAAGGCCGCGGTGTCCTTGGATGACGAGGCCGACGCGCTGGAGCTCGGCGACCCGGGGCAGTCCGTGGAGGGGGCGGCGCAGGCGGCCTGGGATCAGCAGACCATGGAGCGGCTGATGGCGGAGCTGCCTGCGCTCTATCGGGAGGCTGTGGTCCTGCGCCACAACGAGGGCCTCGACTATGCGAGCCTGGCCGAAGTCCTCCAGATCCCCGAGGGCACGGCGAAGATCCGCCTGTTCCGGGGCCGGGAGCTTCTGCGCCGGAGACTCGCGGCGCTGGGCTACGGGGCATGAAACTTTTGGCGCGGTTCATCCGTATACCTTGATGAGGCAAGCCATGGACTGCAGACAAGCGGCGTTTAAGATGCAGGAGCTGCTAGACCGGGCGCTGGCCGCCGATGAGGAGGAGCTCCTGCGCGCGCATCTGGCCGCCTGCGCCGCCTGCGGCCGCGCCTTCAGGACGTTCGCCGCTGTGGCGAGGTCCTTGGCCGGGCTGCCCGCCTACAGCCTGGCTCCGGAGTCCCGGGCGCGGATCTTGGCGGCCTGGGCCGCGCGGCGCCGGAGCAAGACCTGGCTGCTTTGGACTTCGGCCGCGGCGCTGGCTTTCGTCTCCTGCGGCCTGGCCTCCGGCTTGTGGCTCTTGGACCGCAGCCTGACTTTGCAGAACGGCATGGCCGCCCTGGACCTGTTCCGGCAGCCGGAGCTGGCCTGGGGCATGCTGCGCCTGCAGCTCATGGACAAGTGCGTCGTCCTGGGCCAGTGGTGGTCGGCCGAGGCGGCTTGGCTGAGGCCCTCCTTGCTGGGCCTGACCGGGGGCACGGCTTTGACCTTGGTCCTATTCGCCGTCATGGCTTCCATACTCTTGGTGATCTCGCTCATCGACCGGGTGCGCCCGGAGCCGCAACTAGGGAGGTATTTATGAACTTCGATCGCAGCGCGCGCGGCGCTTGTCTGGCGGCTTTGGCCTTGGCGGCCTCGGCCGCGCTGCCGGCCCCGTCCTGGGCCCGGCACCGGACCAGCTTCAACGTGGAGGCCAGGAACACGCGCCAGGGCGACGTCCTGGTCCCCAAGGGCGAGACCTTGCGCGAGAACCTGGCCGCCACCGGCGCCATCGTCGTCGACGGCGTGGTGGACGGAGACTGCGTGTCCTTGGGCGGCGCGGTCACCATCAACGGCGAGGTGCGCGGCGACGTGGCCGCTCTGGGAGGCCCCGCCGACGTGTCCGGCACGGTCAACGGCGACCTGGCGGTCATGGGCGGACCGCTGCACATCTCCGGCACGGTGCGCGGCGACGCCGCGGACATGGGCGGGGACGTGACCTTGGACCCCAAGGCCGAAGTGGACGGCGACCTGTCCTTGCTGGGCGGCAAGCTGCACAAGGCCGACGGGGCGGTGATCAAGGGGACGGTCAGCCTGACGGACCTGGGCTTGGCCAAGACTCTCATGCCTTTGGCGAGCTCGCTGCGCTACGCCCCGAAGCTGGCCGAGAGGCTCTCGCCCTTCAAGCGCGTCCTGGAGTTCGTCATGTTCCTGATCTTCGCGGCCGGCATGGGCCTGATGACCGTGCTCTTGACGGTGTTCCTGCCCAAGCAGGTCGAGGCCACGGCCGCGCTGATGAAGGCCGATTTCTGGAAGACGGCCGGGGTCGGGGCTTTGGTCGTCATGCTCACCTTCCCGGGCTTGCTCTTGATGGTGGTGTCCGTCCTGGGCATCCCGCTCATCCCGGTGGCGATACTCGTCTATTGCGCCGCCATCGTGATGTCCATGGCCGCCTGCGGCCTGGTTCTGACCGGCCGCTTCTGCGAGGTGCGCCAGATGCCGGCGCCTCCGACTTTGGCCGGAGCGGCGCTGGGCTATGGCCTGCTGGTGGGTCTCATGGTCGTGGGCAAGTTCCTGCAGATCTTCGGCTCCGCCGGGGTCTTGCTGGGCGGCATATTCGTGGTGGCCAACCTCGTCGTGCTCTCCTGCGGCGTGGTCGTGGGCCTGGGAGCGATCTGGCTGACGCGCATGGGCACCAAGCCACGGACGCCGGCGGCGGCGCTGGCTCCGGCCGCGCCCGTCCCGCACCCCTAGCCGGGGGCTGTACCAGCCCTTTACGAGCGGGCGAGCGACAGCTCGCCCGCAACCGCCCCGCGCACCTGTCCGTAAGGAAAGCGCGCAGGTACCTTGCGTCCCTGGCGTTCTCCTTAACGCACGGCAGCGGGGCAGAAGAACCTCTCCGGCTGGTCGGTGGTCGAGCGGAGAATGGCGCCTTCGGCGCGACTGGCGAGCCTTCGGCTCGCCAGTTCTAGGACGGGCTGTGTCCGGACATAGTGGTCATGCGACCTTGGGGCTCTTCCCGGTCCGTCTGCGCCCTGCTAGGGCAGTGCTCTCTCGGGAGCGCGCCAGAGCGTCTTGGGCGGGACCGGCTCGGAGTAGAACACCAGCTGGCCGCCCTCGACCTTCATGCCGTAGAGGACGCCGTTGACGCCCAGGAACCACTGGATCTCTTTCTGCACGTCCGCGAGCTTGTTGTAGTTGACCATCAGCTGGCCCTGCGCATCCTCGCGGATCAGCGAGACCGAGCCGGGCACGAGGCCGCCGTCCTCGTAGAGTACCGCGTATTCCACGGGCGTGAAGAGCACGTGCTCGGCGAGCTCGTAGGTCCGGCGCAGCAAGGCCGCCACCGAGACATCGGCTTGCGGCGTCTGCGGCTGGGCCGCGGGATAGGCGCGGATCATCCAGTCCTTCACGGCGAAATGATAGGCCTCCACCGGGAATGCTTCGTCGAGCCCCTGCTCCAGGTCCGCGACTGGGTGGGCCGCGGCTCGGCTGCCCTGGCGGAATTTGACCCAGAGGTCGGCCTGAGGATCGAGACCGAGGCTGAAGCCGATGTCGCCTCGGCCGACCTGGCGCGATTCGGCGGCGCGGTCGGCCTGGGAGACGATCTCCTGGAGCGGAATGCGCAGGACTTCCCTGGGGGCGGGTTGGGCGGCCAAAGGCGCTAGGGCCGGGGCGGCTGAGGGCGGCGGGGCAACGCGGCCGTCCACGCCGGCGAGCTGCGCGGAGAGGAGCAAGGCTTGGAAAGCGCTGATGGGTTCCATGAGCCGATTATAGCTAAATGGAGGGTTTCTTGGCGGCGCCAAGGATGGCGTGGATCGCGGACAGGGCTTCTCTGTCCCGCGGCCCCGGCGACCGCATGAACCGCTCGGCGTACTGCCGGGCGTAGAGCTTGGTGTTCTCATCAAGGTAGGGCTCCATGCCCGAGAAGGCGAGCTGGGCGCCATAGCGGCTGCCCTCAAGCACAGCTGCGGCGCGCCGGCGCCCTTGCGGCGTCAACGCGGCCCCGATCTGCGCGAGGAACCCGCGCGCCTCCTGGGCCAGCACGGGGTCGCTGGTGTCCAGGAGATTGAACGCCAGACCGGCGAAAAGCTCCTCCCGATGCTCGTCAGGCAGGAAGAAATAGACCCGCAATCCATGGCCGTACTCCGCGACGCTCAAGAAGCGGCCGGGACCGAAGCAATCGCGCACCTCCTGCGGCTCGACGCCCCAGAGCGCGCGAAAACTGTCCTGGACGGCTTTGTCGTCCAGCAAGTCGGAGAGCGCGTAGACGGGGAGGCCGTGGCGCATCACGTCTTGCAGAAAAGCGTGGAAGTTGGCCAAGGCCTGCGGCTTGGGCGCGGCACGCAAGAAATATTCCAGCGCCCAATTGGAGCGCTTGGAGAACTGGGTCAGGTACACCTTGGAGTTGGGAAAGCCGAAGCCGGAGGTGACGACCCAAGAGGTCGGGACCGTGTGAGCCTTGACGAACAAAGCCTGGCGATAGCCGGAGTTGTTCTCGATGCGGCCTTGGGGGGAGATCCCGGTCTTGAGATTCCACCCGCCCATCGCCAACGCCAGGCACAGCCCCAGGCCCAACTGCCTGTTGCGGCTGGCTCCGGCTGCTCCCGCCAAGAGCTTCGCCCAGAACAAGCCGGCCAGCGCGAGGAACGCGAACGCCGGCGGGCCCCAAAGGAATACCCCTCCCCCCCAGAAGCAGTCCAAAAGGGCAAAAGACGAGCCCAAGAGCGCCAACAGGGCCGCGGCTCGTCGTTGGTCCGCCTCCAACCTGGGCCAGGAGGCTTTGGCGGCGGCGGCCAGCGCCGCCAAGAGGCCGGCGCCGGCCAGCGCGGCGCCGAGGCCTTGAGCCGGCGAGAAGACCAGCGAACCGCTCAGCTGTTGCAGCGCCGTTTCAACCCGCGACCAGGGCCGAAGACCGCCTCTGAAGAAAAAATCCCACAGCAGCGAGCCCCAGCTTCCCGTCCCGGGCGTCGCCCGGAACTCGGTCGCCGCCAGCAGAAAAGACAGCAGCGAAGCGGGCCCCCGGATGTGGAAAGCCGCGGCGTACACGGCGGCGATTCCCAAGCAGGCTGCCAGCAGAGCGCCGAAGAACGCCGCGCGCCTTCCCTGCGGCGCCGCGAACCATAGCGCCGCGGCCGCCAGGGGCAGCAGAGCGGCATTGGCCGCGTGAAACAGGACCGCCGCGGCGAAGATCGCCGACAAGCCCGCGACCCGGCGTGGGCGCGGGTCTTCGACGACCTCCAAGGCCGCCCACCCCGTCGCCAAGGCGCCGACGGTCATGATGAGGTAGACCTGGCCTTCCGCGGCACGGCCCCAGAAGACGTAGGAGAGCCCGAGGCAGACGGCGCAGACCCCGGAGACCGCGGCGTCCCGCGTCAGCCGCAGGAGCAGGCGGTAATAGAGCCACACGCCCAGCGTCCCGAGCACGGCGTTGACCTTCTGGACGAGCTCATAGCCTGCCACGGGGTGGCCGGCCGCCACCAAGAGGTCGCGCAGTCCCAGCATGACCGGCATGAAGAGCAGATGCCTGCGGTTGAGCAAGGCCAACGCCAGGTTGGGCACGTGCCTTTCGATGACGAAGGAGAACATGACGCCATCGAAAACGTATATCTTGTCGGGGAAGGCGAGGTAGAGGCAAAGCAGGATGAGCAGCGCCGAGGCGATGAGCTTTGTGGTCTGTCTCTCCTCGGCCTTTCGGCTGGGCTCGACCGGCAGAGCCGGGCCGCGACCGTGCGAGCGTGCCATCGGGATGGCGCTGGCCTATTTGCGCGGCTTGGGGTAATCCTTGCCGATGTCGAGGGCCTCGGTGTAGCTGGAGGTCCAGAGCTGGTCGTGGACCGCCGCGGCTTCCTTGGCCAGGGCCTCGTCCTTGACCACGACCTCCAGGTTGCGGGAGTCGTCGAGATAACCGCCGCTCCAGTTGCTGGTGCCCAGCCACAGAGTCTTGCCGTCCACCGTCATGAACTTGGAGTGGACCGTGCGCGAGAAGGGGATGGTCCCTTCGGCGGCCTCGGGGATGGTGATGATGCGGATCTCGACGTTGGGCAGCAGCGAGAGGCTCTTCAAGTGGTCGATGCCGGGCTTTTCCATGTTCCAGTGCGAGACCAGGAGCTTGACCTTGACCCCGCGAACCGCCGCGTCGCGCAGGGCGTTGTCGATGGGGGGGTAGAAGCGGCGCGGCCGGGAGAAGCTCAGGGGCTCGTAATCGAGCAAAGTGACGGCGATCTCGTTCTGGGCCGTGCCGATCAGCCGCGGCAGCTCGGTCTGGGAGTCTCCCACCCCCGGCGGGTCGAAGGACCAGGGGCTGGCCACCAAGTAGGCGCGGCGGTCCGTGGCCGCGGGCTGCGGCTTTTTGGCCAAAGGCGTCACGGGCTTGCCGGCCGCAGCCAGGGCCTGCGCCTTCCAGTCCTGCTCGAAGATGGCCCGCATGCCTTTGACGATGCTCTCGTCGCTGACCAGAAGTCCCATCTCGTGGATGTGCTTGAGCGAGCGCCAGTCGAAGTTCTGCGAGCCCACGTAGCCGGTCTTGCCGTCGAAGACCATGTACTTGGCGTGGATGATGCCGCTTCCGGCCGGGTTGACCTTGGCCCATTCGATGACGCGCAGCTCCAGGTTGGGGATGGCCTTGAGGCGGTCGAGGCCCTCGGGAGTGGTGGCGCCGCTCTTCTGCACCAGGAAGCGGATCTTGACCCCGCGCGCGCCGGCCGCGGCCAGGGCGGAGAAGACCGCGTCGATGGGCTCGGGCTTGGTGGAGACCGCGACGTAGAACTGGGCGATGTCGATGGTCTTCCGGGCCGCGGCGATGGCCTCGGGCCAGACCTCGGCGGCGCGGCGCAGCTCCGGCCGCTCCAAGGTCGTCTCGACCGGATAGCTGTAGACCAGCTCGAAGCCGGGCACGGTGAAGGCGGCGCGGGCCGCGTTCGCCGCGCCGCAGAGGATCAGGACGGCCAGGATTCTCGGGATTCTCATATGGGAACGCTCCTTGATCAGCGGGCGAGGATCTGCTCCAGGTTCACGCCGACGACTTTCCAGGCAGCGTTGTCGTAGCGCGAGAAGAACTTGTCAGCGGGCTGCTCCTCCATCGTCTTGCCGTAGGCGGCGTGGCGCACGAAGCGCTTGCCGTCCTTGGCCACGATGAGCATCTGGTGCGTGATGGCCTGGGGCTTGTCCGGCAGGTCCTCGCGGACGAGGTTGGCGACCGTGCCGGAAGGGATCCGGTCCATGACTTGCGCAAGCGCGGCCAGGGGCACGTAGGTTATGGTGGAGACCTCGTCTTGGAATTGCGCGCCCAGCTCCCGCATGCGCTTGAGCTTGGCCTCCAGCTCCGGCTTGGGCAGGTCGGAGAAGCCCTTGATGTCGTTGAAGGTGTGGGTGAGGTACCAGGCGCGCTTGGAGATGCGCTTGTGCATCACCATGGCCCGGCCGCCGGCCACGTCGCGGGTGATGTCTTTGAGGAAGCCCGCGGCTTCGTTGTTGACCCTCCAGTCCGTCTCCGGGAAATGGTTGCGCGTCTCGTATGAGACCTGGCCGTCCCGGTAGCGGATCTTCTGCAGGAGCGCCTTGGCCCGGTCCAGGTCGCTCTCCCAGGACAGCGCCATCGCCTCCTCGACGAAGGTCGTGCAGTCCAGCGACCGGAAGCTGTACGTGGGGCTGTGGTCGAACTCGCCGTTCGGACCTTCGCCCATGGGCCCCAGGTTATAAGGGATCCCCAGGAAGGCCGCGCTCACGGCCTCGAAGCGCTCCGGCCAATCCGGATGGGACTTATGGATGGCGCGCAGGGCCTGGGCGATCTCCGGCTCGGAGAGGTCCTTGAAGCGGGGCTCCGCCTGGGGCGAGGCCGCCCAAGAGGAGGCGGCCAAGCCCAGGCAGCAGAACGTCAGAAAGGACATCGACGCCGGCGGCTACTTGGTGGCCGGAGCCGGGGCCGGGGCGGCAGCCGGAGCCGCGGCCTCAGCGCTCACCGTGAATTCCACGGAGCCGAGGCTCTCGCCGCTCTCGGACTGGAGTTCGACCTTCCAGGAGCCGGGCTGGACCTTCTTGGAGGCCCACCAGCGGCCGGAGGTCTTGATCTCGATCGGGTGCTCGTAGACCGGCTTGCCGCTCATGGACCAGACGTACTTGACCTTGGCCGGGGGCTCGGTCACCGCGAGCTTCGTCCAGCAGTAGACCTGTCCCACTTCGGCGCCGAACGTGGTGGCTTCGCCGGTCGCTTCCCGGTTCTCCACGCCCGTGGCCACGAGGATCTTCTCGACCTTGACTGCGGCCGGGGCCGGGGCGGCCTTGGTCTCGGCCGGCGTGGCCGCCGGTGCTGCCGGGGCCGCAGGGGCCTGGGCCCAGCCGGAGACAGCCGCGAACATCAGGACTGACGCGAACCACTTTTTCATGATGAATCCTCCTTGAGATTTGCCGGACACGACTCTGGCCGTATTATACTCTAAGTGAGCCTGCGCTGCGCTATTTTTTCTCCCCGAACACCTCCGCGGTGAAGACCTCCAAAGTCGTGCCCGGCGTCTTCCAGCAATCATCGGGCAAGCCCGCCTTCTGCGAGCACAGTTCCGACAGGAACCGCTCCTTGCTCCAGCCGGTCTCCGTGGCCACCTGCGGCAGGAACACGCCGCGGTTGGAGAAGCCGCGGCTGACGATCACGCCGTGCTTGCCCAGGACGATCTCATCGGCGCTCTTGACCGCGCGGGGCTTGGACAGGACCGAGACCTCGATGTGGATGTCTTTGAGCTCATCGGCCGAGACCGGGGGGAAGCGGGGGTCCTCGGAGGCCGCCGCGATGGCCATGGCGCGCACGGTCTTGCATAGAGGGCCGCTGCCCAGGATGTTGCCGATGCAGCCCCGCAGCTGGCCCCGCTTCTGGAGGGTCACGAACGCCCCTTCTTCCGCGTTGAGCCGCTTGTCGGTCTCCGCGACCTCCGGCGCGTGGCCGGTCTTCACGAGAGCCTCGACGGTCGAACGGGCGATGGCCAGAAGCCGGGACTTCTGAGACGCGCTCAAAGGAGCTACGCCCTTCTCGGCCTGGAAAGCGGCGGCTACGGCCTTCTTGTCCCGGTAGAGCATGATCGAGGCGTAGCCGACCACGCTGGACGGGTCCCCCGTGACATCGGCGGAGGTCGCGCGCTTGAGCACCTTGGCCTTGGTGTAGCCCGCCAACCGGGCGTAGAGCATCGCGGCCGTCACGACATGGAAGCCGTCCACTTCCATCTCTCCCTTCTCGTGCCCGGCCCAGAACCGGTCGACATCCATGGCCTCGATCGCCTTGAGCCCGCGCGCGTCGATGGCTTGGGCGTCTTTCAGGGGATGAAAATGCGACTGGTCCACGCTCACGTCCACCAGGACATCGTCGCGCCCCTTGAGGGCCGCGGCCAGCGCCCCGGCGAGGGCGCGCAGGACATCGAGGTCGGGCGGGAAGCCCACGATGATGGGGACGATCTTCGCGCCGGGGAATGCCTTCTGGATCAAGGGGAGCTGAGTCTCGACCGAATTCTCGGCTTGGCCCGGAGCCCCTTCGAAGACGTCCCGGCGGAAGCCGAAGCGCTTGTCGGCCCCCGTGATCTTCTTGGCCAGTTCCGCGTCGACCGCGATGCTCCCCAGCGGCGTCAAAAAGGCCCCGTCCGGCCAGATCGAGGCGCCTGAAGACGAGATGTGGTGGCTGGGCGCCAGAATCACGATCGTGGATATCTTCTTGGCCTGCGCGGCCTTCCAGCCGTAGGCGGCCACCGGCCCGGAGAAGACCAGGCCCGCGTGCGGGGAGATGATGACGCCGATGTCCGCGCCCTTGGGCACGGACTGCACCTGGGCGAAGAACCCGTCGACCATGGCCGACAACTCGTCCTTGCCGGCCGGATACCAGCTCCCGGCCAGGCCGGCGGGCTTGACATGGTCTTCGGCTCGGGAGCAGGAGGTCGCGGTCATAAGGATTAGCGCTGAAAAGAGAGCCAGTTGTCTCATGCCTGGGGGAGCGCTGCCAAGTGCAATCTATCAAGGATGGCGCGGGCAAGTCAATGTCCGGGGCTGAAATGATATTCTTTTCAACATGAGCGGAAACACCATCCGCAAACGCAAAGGAGGCCCTGTGGCGCATACCCTTTCCTCTATCCGGCCGGCCCGGCGCACGGCCGGCATCACCTACGCGGTGCGCGACGTGGTGGCCTTGGCCCACGAGGTGGCCAAGACCGGCAAGGAGATGCTCTTCCTCAACATCGGCGACCCGAACCGCTTCGACTTCGAGACGCCGCCGCACCTCATCGAGGCGGTCTTGAAGGCCATGCGCGACAACCACAACGGCTATTCGCCGTCCTCCGGCATACCGGCCGCGGTCAAGGCGGTCGAGCGCGAGGCCGCGCGCCACGGGATCGCCAACATCCGCGACGTGTTCGTGACCAGCGGGGGCAGCGAGGCCATCGAGGTCTGCCTGACGGCCTTGGTGGACAAGGGCGACAACGTGCTCATCCCTTATCCGGGCTATCCGCTCTACGAGGCGGTGCTGGCCAAGCTCGAGGCCGTGGCCAAGCCTTACTTCCTCTCCGAGGAGAAGGGCTGGCAGCCGGACGTGGAGGACATCCGCAAGCGCATCGACGACAAGACCCGGGCGCTCGTGCTCATCAACCCGAACAATCCGACCGGCGTGGTCTACCAGCGCGAGACCTTGCGCAAGATCCTGGCGCTGGCCGCGTCCAAGGGCGTGCTGGTCTTCGCCGACGAGATCTACGACAAGATGATCCTCGGCGGCCAGGAGCATGTCTCCATCGCGTCCTTGGACCCGGAGGCGCCGGTCATCACGTTCAACGGGCTTTCCAAGGGCTTTTTGGCTCCGGGCTGGCGCATCGGCTGGGGCGTGGTGAGCGGCCATTCGGCTCTCCTGAAAGATTACGTGGCGGCGATCAACAAGCTGCTGCGCGCGCGGCTGTGCGCTAGCCATCCGATGCAGCACGCGATCACCGCGGCCCTGGACGGGCAGAAGGAGTTCATCGCGCATGTCCGCGAGAAGCTGGTCCGGCGGCGCGACATCACGCATGAGATGCTCAACTCCGCGCCGGGCATCTCCTGCGTCAAGGCCGACGCGGCGTTCTACGCATTCCCCAAGCTCGACATCAAGGGCTCGGACGAGGAGTTCGTCAAGGGGCTGATCCGTGAGACGGGGGTGGTGACGGTGCACGGCTCGGGCTTCGGGGAGAAGCCGGGGACCAAGCATCTGCGCGTGGTGTTCCTGCCGCAGGAAGAGGTCCTGCGCAAGGCCTACGCAAGCCTGCTGGACTACCTCAAGAAGAACCGGAAGGGCTGACCGGCCTTGCTGAGCCCTCGCCTGCTCGTTTTGGCGGCCGCCGCGTCCTTTGGCGCCTGCGTGTCGCTGGAGGACGCTCCGATGGTCAAGGGCGCCATGGCGCAGGGCCAGAGCACAGTGGTGTTCGTGTTCGCCGCGCCGGGCCCGGTGATGAGCGAGAGGAGCTCGAACCTCGAGCAGGCGGCCAAGGTGGTGCCCGGGCTGGGCATCCTGATGAAGGCGTCCCAGGACAAGCGCGACTTCGACGCCTCCCAGGATTTGCAGAGGTTCCTGCCGGCGTGGCAGCCGGCCCAGCTCTTTGCTCCCGGCCTCATGCAGGCGCTGGCCGGCAGCGGCTTGCCGGGCCGGCTGCTGACGCCGGCCGAGGCCGGCGTCCCGGATGCGGCGCTCAGCGAGCTTAACCGGGCGCAGGACATCTCGGATTGGCAGTTGCGCTACTACGTGCGCGGCGTCGACCCGGAGCCGGCGCCGCGCGGCTACCGGGGCCTGGCGTCCTTGCGCGACGCGCTGGTCCTGGAGGCGAACCTGGCCTACGGCGCGCCGTCCGATGGGGAGGGGCGCTGGATGCCGGAGCTCTCCGCGGTGATGAAGCTCTATCGCGCCTCGGACATGACTTTGCTCTGGCGGCATGAGGACGTGGTGGACGACAAGGCCGGCAAGAGGACTTCCGGCGGATTCAAGAAGGAGCCGGGGGATCTGGTCGCCAAGTGGCAGGCCCTGATGCCGGCCTTGGCCCAGGCCATGGCCGCGAGCTTGCGTCAGAACCTGCAGGGTGCGGGCGCCTTCGTGCCCGCCGAGGCCAAGTAGCATGATGTCTCGCCGAGGTGCTGGCTTGGTTCGGCGCCTGCGCCTTGAGCCTCATCCGGAGGGGGGATTCTACCGGGAGACCTATCGGGCGGCGGGGCGTCTGCCAGATGGCCGGTGCTTTTCGACCGCGATCCTGTTCCTTTTGCCGAAGGGCTGCGTCTCCCGCCTGCACCGCATCAAGTCGGATGAGCTTTGGCATTTCCACTCGGGCGGGCCGTTGATCGTGGTGGAACTCGACCCGAGGACGGGCCGGACGCGCTCCACGACTTTGGGGCCGGGCAAGGTCCAGCATGTGGTCAAGGCGGGGACTTGGTTCGGGGCGCGGCTGGGGCCGGGGGCGGACTACGCCTTGGCGGGCTGCACCGTGGCGCCGGGCTTCGAGTTCAGGGATTTCGAGCTGGGGCGCAGGGATGTGCTTCTGCGGCGGTTCCCAAGAAGCCGACGGGCCATTGAACGGCTCCTGCCTACCTGACGGTCTCTCCTTCAAGCATCAGATCGGCCTTAGGCGTTCCCGAAGATGGCTTTGTGCTCGATGAAACGTTTGGCATGCTCATCTTCCTTGGCCTTTAGGAGAGATGCCATGAGCTTTTTGTCGGCCAGGATTTCTAGGGTTTCCAGTTCTTCGGGAGACACGAGGACGGCCGAGGCGGTGCCGTTGCGGGTGATGACGATGCGGTCGCGCTTCTTCTGCCCGAGGGAAGCGACAAGCTCAGGCAGGTGCGCCCGCGCATGGGAAATCGGGACGATTCTGTTCATGGATCTGCCCTTAGTCATATTGTGGAATCCTGTCAGTTCAAGCCGCGTACTGATGGATCAACTCCGAAACGAAGCTCTGGTACGGGATGCCCATTCGTCTGGCCTTTTCCTTGATGCTTGCCAAGTCCTGGCTGTTGACGCGGATATTCAAGACGGCATCCTTCTTGCGTCTGGCTACAGCTTCGGCGATCCGGTTGAATTCCGCCTGTTTCACGGGACGATACTCGCCACGAAGCAATGCCCGCTCGATGGCCTTCTCGCTTCGGCTGAGATTGGTCTTTTTCATGAAAGCTCTCCCTGTATCCATTTCTTGGTGAACTTCCGGTCGGTAATTCCCTCGAACGAAACGCCCCGCGTGCGCATAAGCCAATCGCTTTTGCGTTGATCCTACCGGATGTCCATCGATTATAGTGTAATACAAGTGTATGGACAAAGCAAGGCGGTGGCCAACGGAGACAGATAGTGAGTGCGCATTTATGCCGCCAGTTCTCACATTCAATGGGCGCTCTTTTTGTATTTTTTTCGACGGCCAACCGGTCTTGGCGGCCTTCCGCCTTCCTGGGCAGGCTTCTCATTTCTTTGACGGGCTTTCGTTCCCTTCGTTTTTAAAAAAATTGTCCTTTGTTTTGCAGCGCTATTCGCATCGCGCGCGCGATGTGAATAGCATATGTATTTTCAGCGTTATTTTTGTAAAAACGTAGGCCATCTGCCCTCGCATGGCGCTCAATTGCGCCTCATTCGCGCTCGCAAGGGAGGCGCTTCTCCAGCAGGCGCTTGTCGGACACGACCGACGCGGCATATGCGCATCGATCCCCCTCGGCCCGGGCTGCTTCGCCGAGTAAAGATGACGGGAACCGTGGCCCGCACCATCGGCTCAATGCCTCTCGCAACGGGCATCGCAAATCCCGGATTGGGTGACTGAAGTGCATATGCCAACACCGCCCGCTATGCAGTGTTTGTCGGCCGCCCTCGATGCCCTTGCCGCGTCCGCGGCTGCCGTTCAGCGCAGAAGCGGCGCCGCGCCGGGCCCTTCATCCGGCTGCGCGGCGACCGGCTTGATCGAGCTGGATACGCGCAGGAATCCCTCGGCATACGCCTCGGCGCACGCCGCCAGGTCCCCGCCGGCGCGCGTCTGCGTGATGCAGCTGAAGATCAGCATCCGAGTGCCGATGTCCACGGCCAGGTAGGAATGCGTCACATACGGATGCCGTTCGTCGCCGGGCTCGGAGCGCGTGACCTGATTGGCCGGTCTGCCCGCCTGCTTGCGCAGGCGGATCACCTGCTTCGGCTCATCGGCCGAGCGGGCCTTGCCCTTCATGAAGCTGTCGGCCACGCTCTTCAGCGAGGCGTATTCCGCCATGTCCTTCGGGAAGATCCTGATGTCCCAGGAATACTCGCAGGTGCGCCGGGGCATGACCAGCGGGAAAGCCTTGCGCAGCAGCTTCCCGGTCACCACATGCGGCGCCGCTTTCCCTGCCAAATGCTCGGCCATGGCCCGGGTCGGGGCCGAGACCAGCCAGCCGGAGCGGTTCCCAGATTCGAGGATCTCCTCCGTTGCCCAGTCATCTTCCACCTTGGGGATGTCCTTCGCCCAAGCGCAGAGAGGGACCAGCAAGGAAACGGCGATCGTTATGAGCCCGCCGACGCCCCTCTTCTCAGCCATCGTGTTTCACCTTCGCGTACATGAATTGATCCAAGATCTTGCCGTCCTTGATGACACTGTTGCGCAGTCGGCCTTCCAAGGTGAATCCCGCCTTCTCCAACAGCCGGCAGGAGCCCGCATTGCCGGCGTATGGCTCGGCGTAGATCCTCGCCAGGCCGAACTCCTTCATCGCCTGCTCGGTGAACTTCATCACCGTCTCGGTCATGAAGCCCTTGCCCCAGAAAGGCTCGGCCAGCCAATAGCCCATCTCCGCGGTCAAGCGGTGCACGTCCTTGTTGAGGCTGATGCCGATGCTCCCGATCGCCTCTTCGGCCGTGGCCAGGGCGAAGAACGTCGTCGGAGCCTGGCTTTTCACCAGGGCCAGGAAAGCGCGCGCGCTGTCCGCCGTGTAAGGGTGCGGGAAACCGTCGCGCAGGTTCAGCCAGATCTTGCGGTTGTTCGCGTATTTGACCAGCGCGGGCGCATCGCTGTCGCGCCACGGCCGGATCTCGCCATAGGAAGTCGCGATCGGCTGCATCGTCCTTCTCATCATCTTAGCAGCGGCACCACGCCGCCGGACGAAGACGGCTGGGCGGGCGCCTGCGGCGCTTGGGTCTGCGGCTGAGTCTGGGCCCGGCCCCACCAAGGCGCCTTCTTGAACACATCGAGCGCGACTGTCTTCTCACCCGCCGCAAAAGCCCAAAGCGTGTTCGTCGCGAGCCCCTCCAAAGCCGGCCGCCCCAAGAACCTATCGTAAGCCTTGCCCAGATCGAAGAGCCGCGCCTGCACATCCGCCAGGCCCCCCGGCCGCCGGCCCGGCCGCGTCTTCACTTTCCCAGACCTCGGGTCCGCCTCCATATCCACAAAATCCGTCTTCTTGCGGTCCCAGCCCTTCTTCGAGATCCCCTTCAGCGTCACATACTCCCGCCAAGCAACGCTCAGCAACGACTCCAGCAGACGCTTGCCGCAGTCGTCCAAAATCGGCTGGAACTGCGACTCAGGCGCTCCCTCCGGCAGGATCTGTTTGCCCAGACAGCCCGCGTCGATGAAGGAGACCTGGACCCCCTGCCTGCGCCGCAGGACCTGGCACATCAGGTTGTTGCCCGTCAGAAGCCCACCCGCGTCCTTGGCGAACTTCTGGTCCCGGTCGTAGACCCCGATATAGCACTCCTGGTCCTCGAAGGCATGGGCCATGCGCGCGGGGTCCGAGAAAGTCGTGGCCCGGATCGTGCGGCCGTACGTGTCGATGATCCGGTACATCTCGCGGGCATCCACCGTCTGCGCGGAGCAAGAAGGCGGACTCCAGATATTCAGTACGGCCAGGACGACATGGATGAATGTCATGGTGCGCACCCCGCGCTCATTTCTGGACCTTTTCCACCACCAGCAGCCGGACCTCGTTCGAACTGAACCCTTTGCCCTTCCAGACCAGACGGTGCGCGCCCGGCTCCTTCACCACCAGGCTGAGCAGCAGGCCGGTGCTCGCATGGTCGCCCGGCGCCAGGCTCTTCCCGGGCCCCAGCGGACTGCTGTAGAAGAACGCGTCGATCAGCTCGCCCTTTATCGGCCGGCCATCCAGGAAAAGCTGAGACCCTAGTTTCGCGGGCTCGACCGCGGCGCCGCCCTCGTTGAGCAGGAGCAGGACCAGGGGGTACTTCTCCAGATCGTCCACGGTGAAGAAAAGCGCCTGCGCGCCGAGCATGGCCGTGAGCTTCGGCTGGCTTTGGGCGGCAGACGGCAGGGCCAGAAAAGCGGCGAGCGCGGCAGGTAAAATCCAATTCATGGGATCCTCCCTTTCGAAACCCCGACTACAGCGGATTATAGTCGTTATTCCCTGGAAAGCCAAGACGACGATAAGTCAAAATGTCTCTGAGCAATCCCATGGAGCTTCTCGCCCCGGCCGGAGACTTCGCCTGCCTGCAAGCCGCCTTGGAAGCCGGCGCCGACGCCGTCTACCTCGGCCTGGAGAGCCTCAACGCCCGCCGCCGCGCCCGCAATTTCAGCCCCGACGAGTTCGCCCGCGCCGTGGCCGCGGCCCACGCCAAAGGCGCGCGCGTCTACCTGACCCTCAATATAGACCTCTCCGAGCGCGAGCTCGGCGAGGCCGCCCGCATCCTGGAGCTCGCCCGAAGCTGCAAGGCTGATGCCGTGCTCATCCGCGACCCCGCGCTTCTGGCGCTCAAGCCCGCCTTCCCCGAGCTCGAGTTCCACCTCAGCACCCAGGCCTGCGCAGCCAGCAGCGCGGATATCCGCGCCGCGGCCGAGCTCGGCCTGCGCCGCGCGGTCCTGGCCCGCGAGCTTTCTTTAGCCGAGATCTCCGCCTGCTCGGGCATCCCGGGTATGGGAATCGAAGTCTTCGTGCAGGGCGCCTTGTGCTGTTCCGTGTCCGGCCGCTGCCTGCTGTCGAGCTGGGCCGGAGGCCGCTCCGGCAACCGCGGCGCCTGCACCAGCCCCTGCCGCGTGCCCTGGACAGCGGCGGGGGAGCCGGCTGGGACGCCTCTATCGATGAAGGACCTCGCGGCCTGGCGGAGCCTGAAGGAATTGCGTCAGGCCGGAGTCTCCGCCCTCAAGATCGAAGGCCGGCTCAAGAACCCGGACTGGGTGCGGCGCGCGGTGAGCCTCTACCGCCGCGCCCTCTCCGGAGAGGCCCCCGAGACCCTGGCCGCGGAGGCGGAGCGCCTGGGCGCCGTGGCCGGCCGCGAGCACACCAGCGCCTATCTCGAAGGAAAACGGGATGACCTCACCGGAGTCTGGGGCCGCAAGAAGGGCGAGGCCCCGGCAGAGCCTGCCGAAGCTCAGGCCGACGACTCCTATGACCTCGACATCGAGGTCGAAGAGAAGAGCCTGTCCTGCCGATGCAGCTTCTGCGGACAGGCCCGGCAGTGGAGCCTGCCCAAGACCAAGGTCGTGCGGCAGGCCAAGGCCGTGTCTCTGGCCGAGGTGCTCCAGGACTTGTCCGAGAAGTCCGTCCAAGGCCTGAGGCTCGGCCGAAGGCGGGCCAGCCAGCCTGAACTGCTCCTGCCGCCCCGGGCCGCCAACGCCTTGAAGGACCGGCTCTCCGTCGAGCTGCGGCTCATGCGCAAGAAGCCGGACGGCAAGGTCAAAGTCGAGCTCCCTGAGCAGGTGCGCAAGCTCCTGGCCAAGTCCGCACCCAGTCCCGAGAACCGCCTGCGCCTCGGCGACGCTCCGGACCGGCTGCGCATCGAGGCCGGCCAGTTCGCGGCCATGCGCGGGTCTTTGCCGCCCGGCGGCGCCGTGGTGGAGGGGCTCTCGGCGGAGGCCCTGGAGACTGTGTCCGGACACAGCAAGTCCGTGGCCGCCGCACTGCCCCCCATCTTCTTCGAAGCCGATATCCCCGGACTCCAGGCGCTCTTGGAAGGCTGCAAACGCCATGGCCTGAGCGTGGAGGTCAACAGCCTGGGGGGCTGGCTTCTGGCCAAGGAGGCGGGCGCGGCCATGGAAGGCGGCCCCGGCCTGCCGGTCCTCAACTCCTTGGCCGCCAAACAGCTTCTGGACATGGGACTGCGCGGCGTGACCATCTCCATGGAGGCCGACCGCGAACAGATCGAAGAGATATCCAAGGCCTGCCCGGCGCCGGTGTCCCTCGTCGTCTACGGCCGGCCCCCTTTGATGACCACCCGCGCCCGACTGCGGCCCGAGCTGCTCGGCAAGGACTTCGCTGACCGCCGAGGCATCCGCATGCGGCCGCGCCTAGAACGGGGACTCTGGACGTTCAGGCCCGTGGAGCCCTTTGACTGGCGGGGCCTGCGCGATCCCGACATCCGGGCCAAGCACCTGGTCATGGACCTCGTGGGCTGCGAGTCGCCCGCCGCAGAATGGGAGTCCTCGCCCCGGAAAGACGGCAGCCGCTTCAATTACGACCGCGCTCTGTTCTAATTGGTAGAATCCTGCCCGTGGCCAAGCGCTTCGACTGCGTCTGCGTGGGCCTGAGCACCGTTGACGTGCTGGCCCTGCTGGACCGGCGCCTGCGCGAGGACGAGAAGCTGGCCGCGCGGCGCATCGTGGTGGACGGCGGCGGGCCGGCCGGCACCGCGGCCTGCGCCGCGGCCGGCTGCGGCCTGAAGACCGCGGTCCTCTCCTGCATAGGCCGCGACCTCTGGTCCGACTTTATCCGGGAGGGCTTGCGGCGCTTCGGCGTCTCCACCCGGTTCATCCAGACGACCCCGTCCATTTCCACGCCGGTCTCGCTCATCGCGGTCAACCGCCGCAACGCTTCCCGCACCATCATCTGGAACAACCAGAACGTGCACAGACAGCGCCTTTCCGTGCCCATGCTCCTGCGCCAGGGCCTGCTCCAGACGCGCTGCCTGCACTTCGACGGCCACCTCATGAAGCTCTCCGTGAATCTGGCCCGGCTGGCCCGGAGTCGCGGCATCCTCACCTCGTACGATTGCGGCTCGGTCAAGCCCGGCTGGGAAGGTCTCGCGGCCCTGAGCGACGTGTTCATCGCCTCGCACAAGTTCTCGCGCCAGCTCGGCCTGCCCATCCCGCAGGCGGTGCGCCGCCTGCGCCGCAGGTTCGGCTTCCAGATCGCGGTGACCGCGGGCGAGAAGGGCTTCTACTACTTCGCGGAGTCCAGCGGCCGCGTGGAGCATGTCCCCCAGAAGCGCTACGCGGCTCTGGACACCACCGGCTGCGGGGACGTGTTCCACGGCGCCTTCCTCGCCCGTTACCTCAAAGCGCGGGATTTCAGGGCCGCCCTCGTCTTCGCCCAGGCCGCGGCCGGACAGAAGACCCTGCGCCTGGGCGGCCGGGCCGGCATCCCCGGCCCGCGCCAAACCTGCTAGAATCTCCCGGATATGGCCCGCGAGAACAAGGCCCCGGACCGCGGCGAGCTCTTCCGCCAGGGCCTGCTCATCCGCGCCGTGGAGCGGCGCCTGCTGGACCTCTTCGAGCAGGGCAAGCTATCCGGCACCATCCACACCTGCATCGGCCAGGAACTCTGCGCCGCGGCCCTGGGCCCGGCCTTGGGCGAGGGCGACATCGTGGTGGCCCCGCACCGCTGCCACGGCCACTACTTGGCGCGCACCAACGACGTTGAAGGGCTCATCGCCGAGGTCATGGGCAAGCGCACCGGCGCCAGCGGGGGCCGCGGCGGCAGCCAGCACATCGGGGCCCGCAACTTCTTCAGCAGCGGGGTGCAGGGCGGCATGGTCCCGGTCACGGCCGGCATGGCGCTGGCGCTGAAGCTCTCCGGCCGCCAGGACATCGCCGTGGCCGTCATCGGCGACGGGACCTTGGGCGAAGGGGTGGTCTACGAGACCCTGAACATCGCGGCCAAGTGGGAGCTGCCCTTGCTGGTGGTCCTGGAGAACAACCTTTACGCCCAGAGCACGCCCCAGTCCCAGAGCCTGGCCGGCGACATCTTGAGCCGCGCCGCGGCCTTCGGCATCGGCATATTCCGCGCCGACACCTGGGACCACGCCGCCTTGGCGCAGCGCTGCGCCGAGGTCGTGCGCCGCGTGCGCGAGGCCGGCAAGCCGATCTTCTTCGTGGTGGACACCTACCGGCTCATGGCCCATTCCAAGGGCGACGACGACCGCGACCCGGCAGAGATCAAGGGCTATTGGGAAAAGGACCCTTTGGAGCGCTTCACCCGCGACGAGCCGGAGGCGGCGGAGCCTCTGCTCGCCGAGGCCACGGCGCGGGTCGAGGCCGCGGTGGCCAAGGCCGAGGCCGCTGCCGCAGCCGAGCCGCACGATGACGACGAGGACCCGGAGGGCTTCGCGCCTTGCGCCTGGAAGCCGGGGGGGTTCTCCAGCGACGAGAGGTGCGCGGCCCTGCTCAACTCCGCCCTGCGCCGCAACCTCAAGCGCGACGAGCGCGTCGTCCTCATCGGCGAGGACATCGAAGCGCCCTACGGCGGGGCCTTCAAGGTCACCAAGGAGCTCAGCTCCGAGTTCCCCGGCCGGGTGCGCAACACGCCCATCTCCGAGGCGGCCATCGTGGGCCTGGGCAGCGGGCTGGCTGCGGAGGGCTTCCTGCCTGTCGTGGAGATCATGTTCGGCGACTTCCTGGCTTTGGCCGCGGACCAGTTCATCAACCAGGCCGCCAAGTTCCGCTTCATGTACGGCTGCCGGGACCGCATGCCGCTGGTGGTGCGCGCGCCCATGGGCGGCCGGCGCGGCTACGGGCCGACGCACAGCCAGTCCTTGGAGAAGCACTTCCTGGGCATCCCCGGCACGCTGGTGCTGGCTCTCAACGGCCGCACCGACCCGGGCGCGCTTTACGACACCTTGATCTCCACCGTGGACCGGCCGACCTTGGTGGTGGAGAACAAGCTGCTCTACGGCGCGCGCTTCTCCAAGCCCGTGCCCCAGGGCTTCACGCTGGAGACCAGCGACGAGCGCTATCCCACGGTCCGTTTGCGGCCGCAGGGCGCGGCGGACCTGACGCTCTTCTGCTACGGCGGCATGCTCCCCGAGGCGGAAGCGGCCCTGGAGACTCTTTTCGAGGAGCACGACATCCTCTGCGAGCTGGTCTGCCCCACGCAACTCTATCCCTTCAACTCCTTCCCGGTGCTCGACTCGGTGCGGCGCACGGGGCGGCTGCTGGTCGTTGAGGAAGGACAGGCTTTCGCGGCCTTGGGCAGCGAGGTCCTGGCCAAGGTGGCGGAGGCCGCGCCGGGAGTCTTGAAGCGCGCCGGGCGCTTGGCCGCGGCGCGCCATCCCATCCCGGCCGCGCCGAACCTCGAAGCCGAGGCCCTGCCCGGGGCCAGGCATATCGTGCTAAAGGCAAAGGAACTGGTCCATGGCCAATGAAGCTTTGACGGTGTTCATCCCAAAAGAAGCGGTCAACGACCTGACCGTGCGGCTCTCGGCCTGGCGGGCCGCGGACCGGGAGCAAGTGGAGGCCGGACGGGTCATCGCGGAGATCGAGACCAGCAAGGCGGTGCTGGAACTGCGCGCTCCAGCGGCGGGATTTTTGCGCCGCTCGCTCAAAGAGGGCTGCGACGTGCCGGTGGGCGGCCCGCTGTGCTTCATCACGCAGGGCGCCGAGGACCCGGTCCCGGAGCTTGAGACCGAGGCCGCGGCCCCGGCTGAGGGCGGCTTGGTGGCGCGCTTGAGCCGCAAGGCCGCGGAATTGGTCAAGCAGCACGGCATCGCTTTGGAGAGGTTCGCGGGCAAGGGGCTCATCCGGGAGGCGGACGTGCTGGCGCTTCTGGGTCAGCCGGTGCACGGGCCGGATATGGCGGCCGGGGTGGCGGCCAAGGCCGTGACCTTCAAGCGCGAGGCCTTGCCCAAGGCCAAGGTGGCAGAAGCGCGCTACCTGCTCTCAGGCTCCAACGCCTTGGCCAGCTCAGTGAGCGTGGCCTGCCCGACGCGGGGCCTGCGCGCCGCCGCGGCGCGGCACCCGGAATGGGGCGCCAGCCCCGCAGCCGCTATCGTGTCCGAGGCCGCGCGGCTTCTGCGCAAGCATCCGGTCTTCAACGCCTTCTACGAGGACGGGGCCGTCAACTACTACGACGAGGTGAACGTGGGCTTTGCCGTGGACGCGGGCGAGGGCTTGAAGGTGCCGGTGATCCGCGACGCGGACAAGAAGGACTTGGGCGCCATCGCGCGCGAGATACAGGACATCCTGCTGGCTTACACCAACGGGGAGATCACCTTGGAGGCGGCCTCGGGGGGGACTTTCACGGTGACGGACCTTTCCGGCGAGGGCGTGCTCTCCTTCCAGCCGCTCATCAACCACCGGCAGTCCGCGATTCTGGGCGTGGGCGCGGAGTTCCGCGCGCCGGGCAGCTCCGAGGGGTTCTACCAGCTCATCCTGGCTTTCGACCACCGCCTGACCGAGGGCCGGGCCGCGGCGCAGTTCCTCAAGGACCTGCGCGACAAGCTCTCCGCGTACGAAGCGGGCTAGGCGCTAGGATTGTAGTCGGGATAAGCAGGTCTTCGGGGCAGCCGATCATGCACTTCCCGTGTCCGTTCTCGTCCTTGCCCTGGTAGACTTTCGTGATCATCTTGGTGTCCTCCCGAAGTGATTGGTTCAGTGAGGGGAAGAAACAGTCAAAGCAAGGACTCAAAGTAGTATTATTGCGACTGCTTATTTGGGAGGAATTGCCATGAACAGCACCCGATTGAGACCATGCCTGAGCGTCGCCGCAGTGTGGCTGGGATGTGCTTTTTCCCAGGGCGTCGGATATGCTCAGACATCGCCTGGGCCGACGCCCAAGAAAACGGACTCCTACTGCATGTCTCTCGTCAACAAGCGCTGGGTCCAGCGCGCGGCCTGGCATTCTTCGGTCTGTCTGCCTCCCCAATGGCTGCCAAAGGACGAGGGATTGAAAGGCCACGTTTTGTTCGTCATCGGGAAGGACGCACCCGATCCCTATTTCGGTTTCTCGATCAACGGGCATGAGCTCAAGACGCCGTATTATTCGAGTCAGGCGTTCAAGAACCTTTGGGCCGGCGGCGAGGGAAATCACACCGAACTCAAGAGCGTGAAGATCGGCGGATTGGACGGCTATCAGAGGGTCACCACCATCCCGGCAGACAGGGGCCACTGGGCCGAGATGTCTCTCCAGACCTATCTTCAGGCGCGCGAGGGCTTCTATGAGATCGTGGGCTCGTGCCCCCCGGAGCGGTTCAAGGAACTGCAGCCGATCTTCGAAAAGGCCGTGGCCTCATTCCGCTCCTCGTTGACGCCGACTGCGAGCGAGGCAGCGGCTGGGGGCGCGGATCGCACCGGCAAGACCGAACCCCAGCCGGCAGTGACGGGACAAGGCGTGGTCCCGCTGTTGCGTTGACAGCCCATCCTGGTTTGTGATTGTAGTCGGGATAAGCAGGTCTTCGGGGCAACATATCCCGGCGAGCTTGGTGCCAGGTCTTATCTGAGCAGTTGGGGAGTCCCGCTGGAGGTCCCGTCGCCTTCCGGCTTCGCGGCGGGGGGAGCGGCCGGCGCGGCCGCGGGGGCCGCGGGCGCCTTGGCCTTTAATTTCTTCTTGGCTTTGTCCTTGGGCTTCGTGAAGGGCCTGGGCCCCTTGAGCGGAGGCAGGCGCCTGCCGATGGCATTACCGCCGCCCTGCATGGACTCGGTCACCGCGCCCGTCACCATGTCCTGCATGCCGACCGGCCGCTCGATGATGGTGTTCGGGTCCGATTTCTTCCAGCAGTGCTGGACGCCCATCTTCATGAGCAGGAGCGCGGGGTTCTGCTTGGCGGCCTCCTGAGAGGGGCCTTGCGTCGGATGGACCACGCCCTTCTCGCATATCAATTCGTCCTCCGACCCTGACTGCGGCTGCGTCAGCCCCCTCAGGGCCGGTCTGCCAGCCTGAGCCTTGCCGTCATCCGATGCGGTCGGTGCGGGCTTCTGCCATTGGTACGGAGTCAAGTGCGGGCGGCCTTTCTCGTCATCCGATTTGGCGGAGTCTTGAGCCCTGGCCGAAGCGGCCAGCAGCGCTGATGCCAGGAATACGGCGCACCACCCTAGTCCCTGCATGCTGTCACCTCCCGATCTATGACACGGCCGTCCCGTAGTCGCCCTGCAGGCCCACGAAGTAGGACTCCTCCGGCTTGACTCCCGCGAGGAGCTCCGGGGCCCCGTAGACCAAGGCCCGGCGGCCGGAGGCGTGCGCGAAGAGTCCGGCGCGGCCCAGGCGCTCGCCCAGGCTCCGGCTGAAATGCGGGAAGGCGAGCAGATCCAGGCCCCGGCCCTTGGCGTCCTGCCCAGCGGCTGAGATGAGCGATTCCAGTACTCCCGTGACCGCGGGGTCCTCCCAGAAATCAGCGCAGTCCCAGGTCTTCAAGCCCCGCCGGTTCCGCGCCTTGAACACGCTGTAGCCGGCCAGGACCCCCGAGGCTCGGCAGACGAAGAGCTTCTTCTCCACGTCCGGGTCTCCCAGGCAGTGCCAGCGCAGAGCCTCGGCCGTGCGCACGTTCGTGTTTGCGAAAAGCCCGGAGGTCTTCTCCCAGAGCTCGTCGAAATCGGCCCCTATCTCGGCGCAGGCGGCTGACTTAGGCAGGCCGGTCCGACCCAGCGGTCGCAGGCGAAGGTCTTGAAAAGCGGCGAGCGCGGCCGAGGCGAATGAGGGCAGGCCGGCTGCGCCCAGACAGCGCTTGCAGTCCAGCACGAGGATGCTCTCCCGGTCCCCGGCCCAAGGCAGGGGCGTAAAGCCCATGGACTGCAGGATCTCGGCCACTTCGGGGGTCGGCGTGGTGTCGAAGAGCAAAGACTTCTCGGCCGCGCGCATGTGTTCCATGAGCAAGGACAGGCTCTGCTCGCGGAACTCGGGCAGGACCATCCAGCTGGTGATGGAGAAGACGGTGAGCTGGCGGCCGCCCAGTTGGAAGAGGCTGGGAAGATTCCCCAGGAAGCCCTTGATGGCGCCGCCGCTGCGCAAAGTCCAGCCCGCCGGAACCCCGCGGAAGGCGGGATTGCCTTGCCACCAGAGCTGGAAGCGGTTCTTCCAGAACTCCGGCCTGCCTTCCAGGCCCGGGAAACCCGCGAGGAAAGCGGCCAAGGCCTCCTGGTCGGCCGGGGTGACCGGGACGAGCTCGGTCGGGCCGCCCATCAGCGGCCTCCGGCCAATGCGATGAGGCGTCCGCGGATGCCTGAAAGCGTGGCGGCCATCACGGCCTCGCTGTCGCCTTCGGCCAAGGCCACGCGCTGGATGGCGAAGCGGTCCGTGCCCTCCGGATCGTTGAGGCGCAGGCCCCCGGCCACGGCGCAGAGGTAGCCGGCGGCCTCGACCAGACGCGAGACGGCCGGATTGCAGTCGCCGTTGGGATAGGAGAAGCTGGTGACCGGCTGTCCGCAGAAGGCCTCCAACAGTTGCTTGGACTCCACGATCTCGCGGCGGGCGTCGGCCTCGGGCATGGCGGTGAGGATGGCGTGGCGGCAGCCGTGCGAGCCGAAATCGATGAGGCCCGAAGCCGCCATCTCGCGCGCCTGCTCCCGGGAAAGAGGCGAGAACAGCGCCGGCGGCTCCGGCACATGCCAGCCGAGCAAGGCGCCGCAGATGCGGTCGACGAGCCCCTCGCGCTCGGCGTCGGGCAGGAGCTTGAGCCTGCGCTTGACCCAAAGATAGCCAATCGTCTTGCCTGCCTCCGTGGCCAGAGGGAACCGCGTCCCCTCCGCAGGGTCCGTCCAGTCGCCGAGCTCGGTGCGCGCGAAGGCCAAGGCCAGCCGGTCCACCCAGAGCGGGGCGGCCTTGGTCACGAAATCCGCGGCCAAGAACACGGTCGCGGGCAGGCCGTGCTTGCGCAGCAGCGGGAAGGCCACGCCGGCGTTGTCGGCATAGCCGTCGTCGAAGGTGATCACCGCGCAGCCTTCGGGCAAGGTCTGGCGGCCGCGCAGGGCCTCGGCGTAGTCCGCCAGGCGGACCACCTGGAAGTTCTCCTTGAGGAAGACCAGCTGCCTCTCGAAGTCCTCGACGAAGATGTGCTTCTTCTCGCAGTCGAGGACGCCCGGCCAGCGCCGGTCCGTCACGCCGTGGTAGAGCAGGACCGGGACGTGCCGGCGGTTCTTGCGCAGGAGCAGCCCGGTCAGGCCGGCCGCGTGGAGGGCGCCGTAGAGGATGTTCTTGATTGTGGTCCGAATAAGCTGATCTCTTTTGGGAATAGAATAGGCGTTTTCGTAAGTAACTACCCAGCGCAGGCCCCCATGGGGGCCTGCGCAAACGCTATGATAGCAAAAGGCCGCCGGAGTGAGCCGCTGGATCGAAGGAGAGAGGTCCGGTGGTCTGGGTCGAGGCAGAGCCGCGGCTACGCCGGAGGGAAATCATCGGACGGAAGGGCGTCGACTGGCCCGGAGGACCTGCGCGAGCACGCCGCGGCGCTGGCCCCGGCCCGGCCTGCGCGTGGACCATGCCGAGGTCCGGCGCCGGCTCTGCGACTACGTCGCCGAGGACTTCGCGCCGGGCCCGGCTATCCGCCTTGGCAGTCGCTGCCGCAGGAACAGCCGTCGGGTTCGCTGACGCCTTCCCAACCTTCCCGGGCGATGAGGCCCGCGATGAGCAGGGCGGAGAGACTGTCCGCCCACCAGATGCCGAACGCGGCGTAAAGAGCGCTGCCGGCCAGGAGCACGAGGGAGAGCCAGACGCAGGCCAAGGAGCAGACAGCGTCGCTGCGCAAGGTCCGGCTTCCCGTTTCCCGGGCCAGGCGCATCTTCGCACGGTAGAGGAAGACCATGAACGACAGGGAGGCCAGCGAGATGACGATGCCGGGCAGGGCCGTGTCAGGATGTTGGGCGCGGGCTGGACCGGGACCTTGCCGCCCTACGGCTTCGCGGCTATCGAGCCCTCGACCAAATAGAGGAGTGCGCCAGCGGCGCGGCTTGGCGCACCTCTGGCGCACTCCCCCCCAGCTCATCGGAGCCGGGAGGAGCGGTCAACCGGCCTGGGCCTTTTGGCGGCCTAGGCCTGCCCCGACGGCCCTCCCTCCCGGCCGGGGGGACGGCTATACTCATCTCGTGAAGAGGATGCTGACGCGCAGCGCCGTGGCCGCGGCCCTGCTGCTGCTCGCGTCCGGCCCGGCCGGCGCGGGCCCCGTTGCGGTGGTCCTGAGCCGGCAGGCTCCGGTCTCCCCGCTGGTCGCGGCCGGCCTTCGGCCGGCGGCGATGCCCGGCCTCTACGCCGCGCCCCTCCTTCCCGTCCCCTTGCCCGCCCTCGCCACCCTCACCCAGGTCCTGCCGGCTCCGGCGGTCGCCGGGAGACCCGCCGTCGCCGCCCAAGAGGTCCTTCTGGCAGGGGCGGAGAAGCTCGCCCAGGCCTCCCCGCAGGGCGTCCAGGCGGCCGTCCTCGACAGCGTCTTTGCCGGAGCCGCGTCCCAAGGCGCCTCCGGCTGGGAGCGCGCCGAGGCGGTCGTCCTGGCGGCTTCCCAGCGCGACGCTGAGCCCGCCGCCGTCCATCGCGAGCTCTGGGTCTACGGACACAGCTTTCCCCGGCACGGTCCCGAGGTGCCCGACGAGAACGTCCTCAAGCGGCTGGAGAAGCCCCGCCACGGACGGGCGACCGGCCTGAAGCTCGCCACGAAATTCTCGGACCAGGACTCCTACGTCCGGTCGGCGCAGAAGGCCTGGGCGGTGCTCGAGGACCGGCTGCTCCGGCAGGCTGACGCCAAGCTGCTCGAGGCCCTCGACCAGCTGCTCTCCGGGCGCATCGAGGTCATGCCGGACATCGTCTACTCCATGGACCAGCCCGTGGGCTACGGCTATGCCCGTACCCCGCGCGGCCCGGAGCGGGTCGACGGGCTCAGCAAGGTGTGCGTCAAGTTCTCCCGGCACGGCTCCTCGGACCGCCTCTACATCAAGACTCTTTATCCCGTCCTGCCGTGAGATCGGGGCGGCGCGCCGCGGATGGCATGACCGTGGTGAGGCTGCTGATGCGTGAAGGCGCCGATTTTTCGGTGGATGGCCTGGATGCTTAGGACGGCACAGGGCTGATGGTGGGCGATAGTCTCGAGAAAGCAACCGGGTGATACGGGGTTCCAAGCCAAGTGATTGATCGAGACCTTGTATATTGCTGGGAAACCGGGAAATCCAATTTCTGTCCTTTTGTTGTCTCCATCAGCACAGACGATAAAGTCGGAGCACTCCCAAAGGCGGCCGCTGCCGGATGTCCCGCTGAAGTCGCAAGCTCCGCGCGAAGTCCTCGATGTGGTCGAGCACCAACGCGTGCAACGGTCCCTTGTTCCTGTCCCGCGCCCCTGCCCGTAAGGAAAGGGCAGGGACCGTGCGACGGCGTTCTCCTTACGCACGGCCCGGTAGGGCAGGGACTCGGACCAGCCCGCGCTTTCTTCCCTCACTCATAATATACGAGCGAGGGCCCGATTTTGTTCCCTAGGAAGCCTCAGCGCACGTCGATATAAGGCTGGTTGAGCCGCTCCGCCGTCCAGCCACTTCGCGTCTGGGCGGTTGCGCCCGGCCAACATCCGCCGGGCGCTCGTTTAACGGCATGTCCAGAACACAGGCACGGCATTGCCCCCTTTTCTTGGCCGAGCTTTTGGCCATGACCAGGCTGACAGCTAGGATGGCGGCAAAATGCCGGCCGGGTCAATCTTCCCAGCCGACGCGGCGTCCGCCCTTGAGCCGGGCGCGGCGGTGCTTGGCTTCCAGCATGCGCTCCTTGGAGGCGCGGCTGCGCTTGCGGTTCCTGCGGCGCTGGAGCTCGGCTTCGTGGATGCGCCGCGCGCGCGCCGCCTCTTCGCGCTGCGCGAGCTTGCGGGCCAGGCGCGAGCGCGCGAGCGCTCGGTTCTGGGCCTGGGAGCGCTCGTCCGTCACCCGCACCGATATCCCGGTGGGGATGTGGGTCAGCAGGACCCCGGTCTCCACCTTGTTGACGTTCTGCCCGCCCGGGCCCGAGGCGCGCAGGAAGGCCTCGCGCAGTTCGGCTTCGCGCAGGGGCGGGTCGGTCATGGACGAGAGTCTACCAAAAGTGACGCGGGGACGGCTCCTGTGATGCCATGGCCATGGCGAAGGCTTGAGCGCTCAGGGAGCGCCGCGGGCTTGGCGCATACGCGAGTCGATGTCCTGGAAGAGGGCCAGCAGGCCCGGCATGACCAGGCCCTGAAACCAGCGGCTGGCCGCAGCGATGGTCTCGACGTCCGGGTCCGAGAGGTCCAGGTCGCGCAGGCGCTTGGGACGCGAGCTGCGATTGTGGATGGCCATGGCGCGTTGGAACGCCTCCCAGCCGTCCTGGCCCCGGCGAGCGGGGATCTGCGGGCCCGGTCCGTCGGGCGAGCCGGAGGCCTGGCTCAGGAAGCGTCCCATGGCCTGCAGGGCCGGGCTTCGGCCGGGCCCCGCGGTCGCGCCGCCGGCGTCGAGCTCTTCGAGTATGTCGGCCATCTTCTCCTGCTGCAGCCAGCGCACCGCGCCGTCTGCGAGGGCGTAGAAGGCGCGCAGATAGGCGCGCCGCGAGCCCGGGCTGTCTTTCTCCTGGAGGCCTTCGCGCGCCTGGGCCAAGTCGTGCGCAAGGGCCTGGCAGATCCGGTCGAACTCCGCGAGGTCGAGGGGAGCCTCCACCGGCCTATATCGTGGATGGAGCGGGCTGGTCGTGGTGTTTGATCCGCCGGGCATCCCAGAAGATGTAAAGACAGAACAGCGTCAGCATGGCCAGGGCCAGCCAATTGCCCCAATAGCCGTCATTGGCCAGGTCCGGGATGATGCGCACGCCGCGCTCCTTCTCGATCCATTTGATCAGCGAAGCGATCACGCCGACCAAGGCCCCGCCGGCGACCAGGCCCGAGGAGACCAAGGTCCCGCGCTCGTTGTAATGGGCGGCCAGCCTCTTGTCGTGGCCCGCGCTCTTCTGGACCGCCCAGGACACGCCGCCGCCGACCAGCATGGGGAAGTTGATCTCGAGCGGCAGATACATGCCCAGCGCGAAGGCAAGGGGCGAGACCCCCAGCATCTCCATGACGACCGAGATCACGGCGCCCATGGCGTAGAGGAACCAGGGGGCTCCGGTGGACATGATGCTGCCGATGACCGCGGCCATGGCGTTGGCCTGGGGAGCCGGCAGGGGATTGGGGAACTCGGGAGTCTTGACGAACCCGTAGGTGTGGGCCAGGACGATGATGACCGCGGCCGTGACCACCGCCGCCACCACGGAGCCGGCGACATTCGCCCATTGCAGCCGGCTGGGCGTGGCTCCGACCCAATAGGAGATCTTCATCTGAGTGATCAAAGACCCCGACATGGACAGGGCCGTGCACACGACCCCGCCGACCAGCAATGTGGCCACCATCCCTTCCGGGCCGACCAGCCCGGCCTTGGTCATCATGATGGTGGTCAGAAGCAAGGTCAGCATGGTCATGCCGGAGATCGGGGTGACGCTGATCGTGGCGATGGCGTAGGCTGAGACGCTGTTGAACAGGAACGCCAGCAGCAGAGTGCTGCCCAGACCGGCTGAAGCCAGGACGAACGGGTTGGCCTGCCCGCTGAGCACCGAGTAGCGGAAATAGAACCAGATCGCGACCAAGGTCACGAAGGTCAGGACGAGCACCAGGCTCATGGGGATGTCCCGATCGATCCGTTCGCTGCGGCCGCCGTGCCCGCTCTGCGCCTTCAAGGCCTTGGCCAAGCCCTCGACGGTGGATTTGTAGATGATGGGGATGAACTTGACGATGGCGATGATTCCGGCCATGAAGATGGCGCCGATGCCGATCATGCGCGAGTAGCCGGAGTAGATGTCCCCGGCGGCCATGGCGGCGAACTTGGTCCCGCCGTTGAGGTCGCCGAAATAGGCGATGATCGGAACCAGGACCAGGGTGGAAAGGAACCCGCCCGCGGCCATCATCAGGCAGTATTCGATGCCCACGATATAGCCCATGGCCGTGATGGCCGCTCCGGTGGAGGTGGAGAACACGGCCTTGAACTTGTTGGTCAGGACGTCGCAGCTCCCGATCAGCTCGGTCGAGAAGGTCTCGCGCCAGGCCCGCAGCGTGACGCACAGGAAGTCATAGACCCCGCCGATGAGCATGGTGTAGACCAGGACCAAGGCGTCCCGGCCGCCTTTCTTGCCCGCCACCAGGACTTCCGTGGTCGCCGTGGCCTCGGGGAACGGGAACTTGCCGTGCATATCCGATACGAAGTACCGCCGCAGCGGGATCAGCAGCATGACTCCCAGCACGGAGCCCAGGAACGGGATGAAGAAGAGCTGGAAGAGGTTGGTGTGCTTCTCCAGGCCCATGACATAGAGAGCCGGCAGGACGAAGACCGCACCGCCGGCCACGATGCCGGAGGTGCTGCCGATGGCGATGATCATGACGTTCTCTAGGATGGTGCTGTGGCGTTTGAAGGTGAACGATAACCCCACGGCCAAAATCGAGATCGGGATGGCCGCCTCCAAGCCGTTGCCGGTCTTCAGGGTCAGATAGGTGATGGCCCCGGAGAACACGACGCACATGATCAGGCCCAGGATGACGGACCGCCAGGTCACCTCCTCCACCTTCTCGGAGGAGGTCACCAAGGGGATGTACTTCTCTCCCGGCGCCAAAAGCCTGCGCGCGTTCTCCGGCAGTCCCAGATGCTCTTGAGCCATTTGCGGCCTCCCCATGCAAAAAGTGTCGCGGGCAGAGGGTATCATATCACAACGCCCAGGTGTTGTATGATATGACCGCGAAGGAGGCCGCCATGAGCGATTGCGCGCAGACGCCGAAGAACCTCAAGGGCTGCAACTGCACCTACGACTGCTCCACCAAGGGACAATGCTGCGAGTGCGTCTCCTACCACCGCGGCATGGGCCAGTTCCCGGCCTGCTTCTTCAGCGCGCGAGCGGAGAAGGCCTATGACCGCTCCTTCGCGGCCTTGGTCCGGGACCGGGAGAGCTGACATGCAAGAATCTGAGAACGTCTTCAAGCTCATGGCCGAGGCCATGAGCCAGTGCCGCGGCGCGGCCTTGGTCACCGTCATTTCGGCGGCCGGATCCACACCCAGAGAGACCGGCGCGGAGATGGTGGTCTATGAGGACGGCTCCATCGCCGGCACGGTGGGCGGCGGCATGCTGGAGAACCTGGCCATCGGCGCGGCCAGGAAGGCGCTGAAGGAGGGGGCCAGCCGCAAGGCGGTCTTCGACCTCACGCCCAAGGGCATCGGCATGGAGTGCATGGGCCGCGTGGAAGTGTTCATCGACGTGCACGTGCCCTCGCTGAAGCTCCTCATCGTGGGCGGCGGGCACGTGGGCCTCAAGCTCGCCGAGGCCGCGGCCATGGCCGGCATCCCCTACGCGGTGGCGGACGACCGCGAGGAGTTCGCCAACAAGGCGCGCTTCCCGCACGCCTCCCGCATCCTGGTGGAGCGGCCGGACAAGGCCGTCAAGCTGGCCGGCGTGGACAAGAAGACCTACGTGGTCATAGTGACCCGGGGCCACATGCTGGACAAGGAGTGTCTGGCCGCGGCGCTCAAGACCCCCGCGCCCTACATCGGCATGATCGGGAGCAAGAGCAAGGTGCCTTCGGCCTATAAGTTCCTCAACCGCAAGGGCCTGCATCCGGAGAAGGACCGCCGGGTCTACGCGCCCATCGGGCTCAACTGCGGGGGGAAGTCTCCCGGAGCCATCGCGATCTCGGTTTTGGCCGAGATCCTGGCCGTTCACCACGGCCGCGACGGCCGGCACATGCGCATCCCGCCAGCATAAGATCGGGGACACAATACTTGAGCCTCTCGTAAGAACTCGGTGCGAAGACCTTTGGCGACGCAATGAGGGGCCGACTTGATGCACCAGTTTGCTTCGGCTCGTCCTAAAATCCCTTCTTGGGTCGCGCTGTTGCCCATGCCCGA